>CAMDRL010000039.1 GCA_945906835.1 Rickettsia typhi | reverse complement strand
AAAATAAAGGTTTGGTAGTACATATTGCAGCAAATAAGGCTGACCAATAAAATTACTTTCTTTATTTCTTTGAGTGTAAGAAATTTTCAATTCTTCTTTTCCATCAATTTGTTCAGCTTTAATGGTTTGTAAAAAAGCGATGGTTTTAGTGATGCGTTCTTGCAATTCAGCAAAAGTGGTTTCGGTATCTTCGTGGCTTGGAATTTCAACTTCAGCAAGTCTTGACGCGCCAGCCTTTACAGAATCGCAAGCAATTTGTACTTGGCGTGACAAGGGAAGCATGTCAGGGAATAAACGAAATGTAATTAAAGCAGCTTGGTCAATTTTCTTGGCTTCGCAGTGATCTACGGCTTTGTTAAGAATGTTAGATAAATTATTAAGTTGGCGAATAAAAACAGGAACTGATGATTGATACATTGAGATGGTCATATTTTGTAAATTCAAGTTGATAGAATTTATTAATTTAGGTTATGGATTTTAAAAAGAAGCAGCAATTATTTCTCTGGAGCTAATAATCTTATTAAAGTATTTGTAATAACATTAATATTGAATTTAGATCTTAAAGAATAGTTAGGAATAGGGCGCATTAGTTCAGTACTTTCTCTAATTAGAAGTACATTTATTTTATCCATTAGTTATTTAAAAATTATTCTAAGAATTGGTCATCAAGTTATGAAAAAGTTTTTTTCTTCCGCATTCACATTTTGTTTTATTTTTCTCTCAATAATTACGCAAAGTTTTAATGTTAAAAATGCCAATGCTGCAGAGAAAAATCCAAATTTGGTAATTAAAACTTTGGATGGATTTAATTTTGATTTAGAAAAAATGCGAGGCAAAGTTGTGATTGTAAATTTCTGGGTGCATTGGTGTTCAAATTGCGTAACAGAGATGATGGTTCTGGATGATCTTTATCATCAATATCATACTCAAGGTCTTGAAATTATTGGTGTAAGCGTTGATAGAAAAAGAGATTTGAAACATGTTTTAAATCAAGTTAAAAATATTTCTTATCCAAATGCCATGTCAATTAATGCAATTGTAAATAACTTTCCAGAGCCTGATTCAATACCAAGAAATTATGTTTTTGACAAGAATGGCAAATTACAAAATGTGAATGGTGAAGATATTTTATCTAAAGAGGGTTTGGAGAATTTTATTAAGCCTTTGCTTTAGAGTTTACATTCAAGAGTTATCCTGAACGCAGCAAAATCTCTTGAGAAAGAGACTTGCTTGAAGAGATTTCTCGCTGTGCTCAAGGAGCAATAAGTTTGCTAATAATAAAAAATTAAAAACAATGCCAACAAAAGCTTTCATAAAATCAAAATGGCATGAAATTATTGCTGTTATTTCTCTGGCTGCAATGCTGATACACTTTACTTTGCAGGCTTTCATTGTAACAGATTCTGCAGCTATTTTTGGAGTTGCTGTAGAAAACTTACCTTTGGTTTTTTTACTCATCATTGGCGGTTTTCCTTTAATGTTGCAAATTTCATTAAAGGCTTTCAAAGGCGATTTGGGTGCGGATTTATTGGCTTTTATTGCATTGATTGTAGCAGTTTATCTGGGTGAATTTTTAGCATCAGCTTTAGTTATTTTAATGTTGTCAAGTGGTCAGGCTTTAGAAGTTTATGCTGCCCGCAAAGCATCCTTCGTATTAGAGGCTTTGGCAAAAAGAATGCCCTCAATTGCTCATCGCAAAGTGGAAAATAAAACCACAGACATTGCAATTTCAGAAATTCAAATTGGTGATTTAATTGAAATTTATCCTCACGAAACTTGCCCAGTTGATGGCGTAGTTGTTGTAGGGCAGGGCGAAATGGATGAATCTTATCTTACAGGAGAGCCTTACCAACTTGCTAAAGCTTCTGGCTCTTTAGTGCTTTCAGGGGCAATTAATGGCAGCTCAGCTTTAACAATTCGTGCTGAGAAATTGCCGCAAGATTCTCGCTATTCAACCATTGTTAAAGTAATGGAAAATGCTGGAAATAATCGCCCTAAGATGCGTCGTTTAGCAGATCAAATCGGTGCCATTTTTGCGCCTGTGGCTTTAATTTTTGCCATTGCAACTTTTCTAATCACTAAAAGTGCAACAAATTTTTTAGCCGTTTTAGTGGTAGCAACTCCATGTCCACTTTTAATCGCAATTCCAATTTCAATTATTAGTGCCATTTCAATTGCGGCAAGGCATGGTATTATTATTAAAGATCCAGCAATTTTAGAAAAATTACCAACTTGTTCAACAGCAATTTTTGATAAAACGGGAACTCTAACACTTGGAAAACCAGAGCTGACAGATATTATTATTTTAAATGATTTTGATAAAAAAACTATTTTGCAAATGACGGCAAGTTTAGAGCGTTATTCTCGTCATCCATTAGCGGGCGCAATTGTTGAAGCGGCTGAGAAGGATAATTTGGAATTATTGGAAGTTGAAAATATTGCTGAAAATGCAGGACAAGGGTTAGTAGGAAATATTGGGGAAAAAAAAGTTTTTGTAACTCATCGTAAAAAACTTACTAATGAATTAAGTGAGCAGGCAGAAAAATTACCACCTTTAAAGCATGGTTTAGAATGCATGATTGTGGTTGATGATAAAATTGCTGCAGTGTTTCATTTTAGGGATACTCCACGCCATGACGGGCATTTCTTTATTAATCATCTTGGACCAGCTCATAATTTTAAAAAAATCATGCTGGTTTCAGGAGATCGCAGTAGCGAAGTTGAATATTTAGCCTCGCTTCTTGAAATTAAAGAAACTCATTCAAGCCAAACTCCAGAACAAAAATTAGCAATTGTGCGAGCAGAAAATGCTAAAGCTCCAACTTTATTCATGGGCGATGGTATTAATGATGCACCAGCTTTAACTGCGGCAACTGTGGGTATTGCTTTTGGTCAACACAATGGTGTAACCTCAGAATCTGCGGGTGCGGTGATCTTGGATAATAGCTTGGCTAAAGTAGATCAGTTAATTCACATTAGTGAATCAATGAGAGCAATTGCTCTGCAAAGTGCAATTGGTGGTATGGCTTTAAGTTTAATCGGTATGGGATTTGCCGCCACTGGTGCTATTAGTCCAGTTTTCGGAGCTTTATTGCAAGAGGTAATTGATGTATTAGCAATATTAAATTCACTAAGACTTACTTGGAAAGTTTCAATTGATGCTGATGTTAGGTGATAATGCTGGTGGTGCTTTGTAAACTCGACCTTGTGTTTATTAAAATTTTATAATTTTAATAAACACAAGTCAGTATTACAAATGCCGAACAGCATTGGGCAGGAATAACAAAAAAGTAATTATTCTACTGTGAAGCTGGTGCTAATGTAAAAGATGACTTAACTTCTTCTTTTTGAATTAAAGACTCATTAGTTTGCACATTACCCTCAACCACATTGTCATAAAACAAAAGATAAGTTTGATTTGGCTTTAACTCAAATTTAGCTTCAACTTGGTTTTGTGAGTTAATTTTTTCAGACATTTCTTCTGATTTTTTACCCATGATAATTTTCCACTTACTGGCACTTATTGTCCATAAAACTGATATTTTGTCTTTATGAACTTCTTGTAAATACAGCTCATTACCGGGTTGATTACTTTCAGAAGTAATTTTTTCGTCGTTAATCCAGACTGCCCAATATTCTTCACTTAAATACATTATTGATGCCAGATAAATGTAAGATCTTCTATTAGTGATATTGTCATCTTCAGATTCTGTAACTTCTTCTAGTAAATAAGTATTGCCATTTCTAAAGGAATCTAAAGCTCTTTTTATTTCTTCATTTTCTGCATCATCAAACATCAAAGATGTCAACTTAACTTGAGAAATATTATTGCGCATTCCTTCTTCTATCTTATCAAGTAAAACCGATTTTTGAATATTGCCAGAATCTTGAGCAAATAGGGTAGTTGTGAATAAAGATAGAGAGATAGCTATTAGATATTTCATCATATTTTATTATCTAAATTTCAGGTTCAGGTTTTTTTTCAGGTTCAGGTTTTTTTTCAGTCTTTGGTTTGTAAACATACCAATAAAAATTAACCTGAGATGAGATTGATCTTATTTTTTGACCAGAACTAATACCTATAAGGTCTGCGTCGGTATAATCTTTTGATTTTGTTATGGATAACTTGTTAATTACAACATATCCAGGAAGAGAGCTGGTAAGTTCTGAGATGAATAATAAAGCTTCAATATCGTTAATTGCTTTAAAAGATAAATCGACAGAACTGTGGACCATTTCAATTGTAGTCATGTTAAAAATGCCTTCTTTAAGAGTTTCGGGAAAGCTGACTTTAATGGCTGAATCAGAAATATTATGACGATCTCCAATATTTTCTAATTTGGAATTAATGTCATTAATTTTAATACCGTTAGAATTTTTTCTATTCTCAGATATAGTTTTAAATATCTCTTTATATTTTTTTACTTCTCTAATCTTGTTTTCCAAATCTGCTGTTTTATTTGTTATATCTAAAGTCTTTAATTCAATTTCGTGAACAGCATCATTGCTTTTTTGTTCTTGATTTAGTCTGTAATAAATAACAACAGATACAAACAAAGTCAGAGCAAGCGATATGGAAAAGTGTCTAATAATTTGTTTTTTTAAGTGAGTACTTTTCATTCTGTGCCTGATATCGTAAATTCGATAGGATAATCATAATATTTCTTAGTAAAATCAACACTGCGTGGTATTTCTTTATAAGTTACTTCTGAGTTTGGGAATGATTTTTTTGTGATATTGGATAATCTGTCAAAGCCATTAAATAAGTCGTCAATATCTCCGGTTTTATTAAGAATTTTACCACTAATATTGACCGTATATCTTGTTAATGATCCAGGGTTTATATAGGTAAAATCTTGCAGTGTATATATAAAGTTATTTAATTTAGTGTTATAACTTCTGATAAAATTTAATTCTAAATACATCTTTGTAAAATCCTTTCCAACGGATTTTAAATGTTCATCAATTTTTCCAAGATCTATAATATTTTCTAAATTAGGAGATTTGTTATTCTCTTCTAAATCTTCTTTAGAAGCTGTAGTTATGGTTTTATTCATATTTTGGAGGGCTACAATTTTCTTATTTTCTGCTTCCTTGACAAGAGATCTGGTTTTTCCAAAAAATAAGGCTATCGATACAATTGTAAAAAATATTGTTACTACGATGATGCCATTCAAGGCATAAGAAGACAGAAGAACTAAAAAAAGCTTTTCCAAAGCAATAATTTGTGGAGTGGTAAATTTTAGAACTTTTTTCTCTTTAGAAAAAACTTTAGATATCAATAAATCGCAATATACCTCATCTGGAGTTAATAGATTTTTATATCCAATTTCTTGGGCAACTTGATGTGGAGTGTAATTAATAATTTTTAGTTCAATATTATCTAATTTTCTAAGATGTACTAAAATCTGTTCACTCAATATGTTGGTGATGCGAAGATCTGTAATATTTATATTTGGAAATGAGCGTTTTAAATATTCAAAAGTGCTATAAATATCTTGCTCGTATTTTTCTAACCAATCAACTTCTGTAATGTCGTAGGTAACGATACGAGTAAAAACAATGCCGCGTTCAGAATATACAATTTGCCTAATTCCTCCAATTTTATTTTGTATGATTAGGCAATTAAGGTTGTGAGCTTTGCTTTTAAAATTAATGGGCTGAGTAATTTTTTTCTTTAAAATGTTAATTAGTCTAAAACTTTCAACTGGAAGTGCATAAATTCCAACTAGGCGATTAGGAAGTTCAAGCAATATCTTAACCCATTCATCAATCATTTCTGATCTTGATATTGAAATAAACAAACATTCAGATTTTTTAATTCCAGAAGATTTGTTAGGAATGAATGGTATGTAATTTTTAAAGCTATTTCTGTCGCCATCAGAATTCATTTCTCTTTTAGCAATACTTCTCAAACTTGTAAGGCTGACTAAAGGATAAGATTTATTTTTATAAGTTTGATCAAGATTATCTAATAAAATTCTGATCGGAGTTGACTTGTGTTCATCAAACAAGTTTTTTAGTGTAACTTTTGATTCGTCGTTTAGAGTTTCTATGAAAGTGCTGCTTTTAATTGCGTTTCCATTGTGCAAAGCAATAATAGCACCAAAGTCTCCAATTGTAATAACAAAATTTTCTTTAGACGGCATTTAAAGGCGAAACTATTTTGATGGTTTTAACCCCTTTTTATAAGAGATCAGTTACTTGTGCTTTAGCAGAAAAGTTTATGATAAAAAAACACCAGCTCAAGTTAGAAATAATAACTAAACATGCAATTTTTTTTCAATAAAATGATATTAGGAATTGGAATCGACACAGTTTCTGTAAATAGAATTAAAGAATTGATTTCAAAATTTGATGAAAAATTTGAAAATAAAATCTTTACAGAGGCTGAAATTATAAAGGCTAAAAATAGAAAAAACCTTTCGTTGCAAGCTTTATTTTACGCTAAAAGATTTGCTGCCAAAGAGGCTTTTTCAAAAGCTCTTGGGCTTGGAATTGGCAGAGGAGTTGATTTTAGAGACATTGAAATTGACAATGACAAATTAGGAAAACCATTTATAAATATTCTTAACGGAAAAGAAGAATTTATAAAACAGCATTTCGCAGTTAAAAATTTTGCGGTTCATCTTTCACTTTCTGACGAAGCAGACTCAGCTTTGGCAATGGTTACAATTTCTTTTCTTGAATAAAATGAATTTAAAAATTTCAGTAATTGGTTCAGGAGCTTGGGGTACGGCAATTGCAAATTTAATTGCTAAAAACTCTTTTGCAGTGTCGCTTTTTGCTCACAGCCAAGAAGTGGTTTTGGAAATTAACAAAAAAAGAACCAACCAAAAATATTTACCAAAAATCAAACTAAGCTCAAAAATACTTGCGGTAAAAGATTTGAGTGAATCTAATTTGCAAGGTTCTGATCTGGTTTTTATTGTTACTCCTTCGCAAACTGTTGAGGATATTTTAAAAGAAATTTCCGCTTTTAAATTAAATACAAAAACAGGTTTTGTTATTTGTTCTAAAGGTTTAGACCAAGATAAATTAAAATTTTTCAGCCAAGTTTTCGAAGAATTTTTGCCAAATAGAAAATTCGCTATTCTTTCAGGTCCAAATTTTGCCTTAGAAGTTGCTCAAGAAGTTCCAACAATTACCACCATTGCTTCTAAAGATAAAAAATTCGCTCAAAAAATAATCAAAGTTTTACAAAATAATTATTTTCAAGCTCATTATTCAGACGATCCAATTACCACTGAAATTGCCGCTGTTTTAAAAAATGTTATCGCAATTGGATGTGGCATTGTTGATGGTTTAAATTTGGGGCAAAATGCCAAAGCAGCCTTGGTAAATCAAGGAGTTCAAGAGATTTTATCGCTATGCAAAAAATTAAAAGGCAGCGGAAATCTTAATAACGCTGCTGGTTTTGGCGACATTTTCCTTACTTGTTCAACTACTAAATCTCGAAATAACGCTTTAGGCTATGAAATTGCTAAAGGCAGAAGCTTCAAAGAAATTGATGCCAAGGCTCATAAAACCTTTGAAGGCGCAATATCAGTAAAATCTATTGTTAGACTTGCAAAGAAAATGAAGTTGCAGCTAAAATTATGCGAAACAATTGAAGAAATTTTAAATAAAAATTTTTCAATCAAAGAAATTAAAGAAAAAATTACTAAAGCAATTTTGAAATAAATAAAGAGTTTTGTCATTCCTGATAAGGCAGGAATCCAGATCAATTAATACTGGATTCCCACCTTCATGGGAATGACAAAATCTAAATATTAATAAGATATTCCATAAATAAATGTTAGATACAGTTTTAATAATCGATTTTGGCAGCCAAGTTACGCAACTCATCGCTCGCAGAATTAGAGAATTAGGGGTTTACTGCGAAGTTAAAAATCCAGATTTTTCATTGGCAGAAATTAAAAAACTAAATCCAAAAACAATTATTCTTTCTGGTGGTCCAAATTCAGTTTATGAAAAAGGTGCTCCAACAATTGATAAAAAGGTTTTTGGTTTAGGTTTGCCAATTCTTGGAATTTGTTATGGCGAACAACTAATTTGTCATTTACTTGGAGGGAAGGTTGGTAAATCTTTTGAAAGAGAATTTGGTAAGGCGGAATTAGAAATAATTTCTGATTTAAAGCTTTTTAATGGAGTTAAAAATACCCAAGTTTGGATGAGTCACGGCGATCATATCAGCAAAATTCCAAATGGATTTAATGTTATTGCCAAAACCCCAAAAGCTCCTTACGCGGCAATTGCTAATAAAGAAAAAAATATTTATGGAGTGCAATTTCATCCAGAAGTTGTTCATTCAATTGAAGGAAAAAAAATTATTGAAAATTTTGTAGTTAAAATTTCTGGTTGTAAGCCAAAATGGTCGATGAAAAATTTCAAGAAAGATGAAATTAAACAGATTAAAAAAATTGTTGGTGAAAATCATGTAATTTGTGGACTTAGTGGTGGCGTTGATTCATCAGTTGTTGCGGCTTTAATTAATGAGGCAATTGGTAAGCAGCTTACTTGTATTTTTGTTGATCATGGACTTCTAAGAAAAGATGAAGGTGCACAGGTAAAAGAGGTTTTTGCTAAAAAATTTAAAACCAATTTGGTTTATGTTAATGCTTCAAAGCTTTTTCTTTCTAAGTTAAAAGGTGTTTCTGATCCAGAAAAAAAACGCAAAATTATTGGCAAAACTTTCATTGAAGTTTTTGATAAAGAATCGGCAAAAATTAAGAACGCAACTTTCTTAGCGCAAGGAACTTTGTACCCCGATGTTATTGAATCATCTCATCCAAATAAAGGTGCCAGTCACACAATCAAGTCGCATCACAATGTTGGCGGTTTACCAAAAAAGATGAAATTGAAATTGCTTGAACCATTAAGAATGTTGTTCAAAGACGAAGTTCGTGTACTTGGAAAAGAGCTTGGTTTGCCAGCTCATGTTGTGGGTCGCCATCCATTTCCAGGTCCTGGTCTTGCCATTCGAATTATTGGCAACATAACCCCAGAAAAAATAAAAACCCTGCAAGAAGCCGACTCAATCTACATTGAAGAAATTAGAAAAGCAGGTTTGTACGATAAAATTTGGCAGGCTTTTTCAGTTTTACTTCCCGTTAAAACTGTTGGTGTAATGGGCGATGGCAGAACTTACGAAAATGTTTTAGCTCTAAGGGCAGTTAATTCTGTTGATGGCATGACTGCAGATGTTTATCCATTTACTGCAGAATTTTTATGTAATGTTACAAGTAGAATCATTAACGAAGTTCCTGGAATTAACCGTGTAGTTTATGATTACACATCTAAACCACCGGGAACAATTGAGTGGGAGTAAACGAATCTGTTTAGAATGTGCATGATCTGCCACCCCTAACCTCATTATTAGACACTGTTAGCTAATTATTTTTAGCACAGATTTTGACATGTTTTTAGCGCTTTTTTGACAAAATTATGATAAATATTTGGATATATTTTGAATAATTTTGTCAAAAAATAAGCAAAA
>CAMDRL010000038.1 GCA_945906835.1 Rickettsia typhi | reverse complement strand
AAGCACGCCCCGCTTTCACAAAATCTATGAAAATTTTGTGCTCATGTTTGTAATAATCGGGCAAACAAGTAACAACTTCGCGGCTCCAATCAAGTGATAAACCAATTGATTTTAGCTCATCGCGCATATTTTCAATGTTGCTTAAAGTCCATTTTTGCGGATGAATTTTATGTTCTAAAGCAGCGTTTTCTGCTGGTAAACCAAAGGCATCAAAACCCATTGGATGTAAAACATTAAAGCCAGAAATAGCTTTAAAGCGAGCCACACAATCGCCAATTGTATAATTGCGTAGATGTCCCATGTGAATTTTCCCTGACGGATAAGGAAACATTTCAAGCACATAATATTTGGGCCTATTTTTTTGAGGGTGGGAATTTTCTTTGAATTTAAAAATATCAGCTTTTTCCCAAGCTTGCTGCCATTTTTTTTCAGAAATTTTATGATTGTAATTTTCGATTTTTGATATGTCTGACATGTTTATTGAAGTTTGCCATTGTCATCCCCGCAAAAGCGGGGATCTATAATCTATCAAGATTATTAAATGGAATTATGTTAAAGAAATTTTATTGAATTCTAGCTGGCATTCCCATAGGAGCACCCATCACAGCACCACCCGCCCCACCCGCAGGAGGAAGCATCATATCTTGTGGCATTGCTTGTGGAGCAGAAGCACCAAAACCGCTGCCAATATAAGGATTAAATTCAGAAGTGGGAGCTCCACTTTTATTCAAAGTTGAAAACTTACTATTCACCTTACCATTAGCATACATATTTGAATTATAAACACAGACAATATCTGGTCCGCTTCTAAGAGTAAATTGCGGAGCCATTCTTTCTACAATTATGTAATCTCCAGCAGATCTAAAGTTAACCAAAGATTCAAAACCAGCAGAATCAACCGTAAAAATAGCAGGAATTTCAGCACTTTTTTTAGTAAATTGGAAATAAGTAAATTCACCATTATCAAAAACTTTGATTGGCGCAATTGAAGGTTCACCCGTATATTGGTAACTAAAGTTAAAAGCGCTTAAATTGCGCATATCTGGCTCATCTGATTTTGGAGATTTTGGAAATTCAACGATGTTTTTATCTTTGTCATCAGGATATGAAAATTTAGCAACGAATATCAAATCTTTGTCATTAATATTTTTAGCCTCTTTCGCCGTAAGCTCAAAATGATAAATTCTTCTATTGGTAATAACGGTCATGTTAGTTTCAGAATTGTCTTCACCAACTGGCTTTAAAAATAGACGATTAGCTAAATGCTCAAAAAGCCATAAAGAAGGATCTCCCATAGAAATTGTTCCTACAGATTCACCTTCTTCAAATTCTATAAAACCTTGATAAGTGTAATGCCCAAGATAGTGATAAACTTCATTTGGATTATAAATAAAACTTCTAAATTTCTTTTCGGTTCCAAGAAATCTTGGTTGTTGAGAAGCGCTTGCCATATAAGGAGAAAACATGACGGCAAATAAAACTAAAAATCTAAAAAATCTCATTTTTGTACCTTATACAATTGATAACTATTAACCACAAAACTTAGTGATTTATTTTCTTTGTTGTCAGCTCCAGAAAAGGCAAAGCTAACTTTAGCCACAAAGTCTTCATTTTCCTTTTTAACAATATCTTCATTGGTTGATATTAATGTTGCTGTAAATCTAATTTCAGCCTCTGTTGGTATTTTAACATATAAAAAATTTCTTGCTTTAGAGGTAAAATCTTTAGGAGGTTTTTTATAAAATCTTACCGACTTAACCTCAATTTGCCTTACAACATTTTTGCCAAATTGATAGATGGGGCTTTTAGGATTGTCTTTACTCATAAAGAGCTGAAACTGCTTATATTCAATAACAGATGAGGTATTTCTTAAACGACTAAATTTTTTATTAATATCAGAAATTTCAGCGCGAGAATAATCATATCCCTCTCGATCTTTGATGTAAATTGAAAGCAAATATTTGGCAATAGCTTCGTCAACGGTTGTAATTTCTTTATCTGTTTTTGATTTTATCAGAACTAGATTTGGGAAATATAAAGACTGATCTTTTGCCTTAATAGTGACGGGAAATTCTTCAACCAAAGGAAATGTACCTTTGATTATTTCTGTTAAATAAAATAGCACCACCAAAGAAATTATTGCGGCAAAAATTAAAATAGTTCTTTCGCAAAAAGGAGTTACATATCTTAGAAAATACCAATTTGTTGCATCTTTGTAATAACTACCATCTAACGCAGCTGACTTGATAAACTCATAATATTCAGCATTATTTTCTTCGCCCTCTTTTTTAATATTTTTAGTTTTTTCGGTCATTTGATGAGGTTTAGAATGCTTAATCTTTCCTAAAATTTATTATTGAATCACTTTTTATGCTTTCAAGTAATTCAGTTATTTCTTGCACAGATTTTTCTAAATCTTCATAATTATTACTACGAAAAACTAAAGAAGTTCCACCTTCAAAAGGATAGCTACCCATTGAAACTTGTGAATATTTTTTTTGCAAATTCTCTAAATCTTTAGCAACTAAGCTTTCAGTTAAAGAGATTATAATTTCTTCTGATTTAATTTTTTTACCACCAATTAATTCTTTTTTTGCAGCCTCAAACATGGCTTGGAAAATCTTTGGAACGCCAGCCATAACAAAAACATTAGCAATTCTAAATCCAGGAGCAGACGAAACAGGGTTATCCAAAAGCTTTGCCATTCTTGGTACAAAAGCCATTTTTAAACGCGCTTCATTAACATTTTCTCTGCCATAATAGCCAATAAGAATTTCTGTAGCTTCTCCATCTTGAATTAACTCATCATCAAAAGCTTTGGCAATTGAAAGCGAAGTTATATCATCATGAGTTGGACCAATTCCTCCGCTAGTAAAGACATAATCAAATTTATTTTTAACCGCATTTACAGCCAAAATAATCTCTTCTTCAATATCAGGAACAACTCTCACTTCTTTCAAATTAATACCCATTTCAGTAAGATTTGTTGCTAAGAAATTCAAATTTTTATCCGTAGTTCTGCCAGATAAAATCTCATCTCCTATCATTACAAAAGCTGCTGTTACGATGCTGTTTTTAGTCATGATTTCCTTATATTCTTCATTGTCATTTTACACCCACTGTCATTCCCACAAAGGCGTGAATCCATTTGCATTTAAGGCATTGAAATAAGTCTAATAATTTGGTGCGCTCGAGAGGATTTGAACCTCCAACCTTTGCCTTCGGAAAGCAACACTCTATCCAGTTGAGCTACGAACGCTTATTTTTATAACGGAATAATAAATAATCGCTCAGTCTATTATCCTCCCAGATTTTATTTTTTGGGGAGAATAACTAAACCAAACTATGTATGGAAGAGTCTCAAGATATAAACAAATCTTAGTCATCCAAAACCTGTTCAACCGCCAACACCTCTGGAATATAATGTTTCAACATATTCTCAATACCACTCTTCAAAGTAATAGTCGAACTAGGACAGCCAGAACAAGAACCTTTAAGCTCAAGATAAACAATCCCTTCCTCAAAACTACGATAAATAATATCTCCACCATCCATTGCCACTGCTGGACGAACTTTAATTTCTATCAATTCTTTAATTTGCTTAACAACATCACTATCTTCTTCATTAGTAACCGCTGCTGCCGCAGCTTGCTCATACATTACTGGCTTTCCTGCAATAAAAAAATCCATTATCGTTGCCAAAATTTCAGTCTTAATATGCTGCCACTCAGTATTTTCTGATTTAGTTACAGTAATAAAATCACGACCAAACATTATGGATTCAACACCATTAACTTCAAACAGCTGTAAAGCTAAAGGAGATTTAGTTGCTGCCTGTTTTTGATTTTTAAATTCCACCACACCATTTTCCAAAACAGTTTGTCCATCAGGAATAAATTTTAAACTTGCAGGATTAGGGGTTTCTTCGGTTTGAATAAACATAAGTAAATTTTGTATTTGTTAAGAAGAATCACAAATCTACTTATAAAATTGGGTTTATCAATGATGTTTTTAAAAAGAAATTTATTTCCAACTCACAATCTCCTTTCCCAAGTCGCAATCAGCAATTGTGGATTCACAAACTAACCAAGATTTAGTCTTTATTCTGTCATGAAACTTTTTCACACCAGCTAAACTACCATTAGCATCAAATGTCAAAATAACTTCGTAATTATCAAATTTAGATTGAAAATTTGGTATTGGCAAAAAAGACAGAAAGCTATATTTGGGCTTGGAATAGCTGTAGCTAAAATTATTATAATTAAAATCATCATGCCACATTTGCTGTGCTGGACCATATTTCTTTAACAATTCTAAAGATGAAATGTCGCTTGAAATTTCTTTATTATAAAGTCTAAGAGCCGCTTTATTTGATGAACCACAAGAGCTTAACGACAATGACAAAAGTGTTAATAATATTTTATTATTTAGCATTTTTAACGTTGATTTTAGCTTTATTTGATTTTTTAGATTTTATTTTTTTATCTCCAGATTTTTTATTCCTTAGACCACATCTCTCTTTATCAAAATTTAATTCATTTATCAGCTGCTGAAAATATTTATTACTATATTTCTCCTTATCTGAATTAATTTCTTTCTCTCTCTTTCTCAAAGCCTCTTTATTGCAAAAGCCATCACAAGAAACATTAGCTGCGAAATTTTCAACTCCATTGCCAGAATTTTTACTGACTTTCTTTTTTTCATCAACCAATCTTTTGATAACATGACTCAGAGAAGAATGATATTGCTTAACAAGCCACTCTATATCTTTTAAAGAATTGGAAAGTAATCCCTTTAATTCTTGATAATTTTTTGTTTTTAAAGGTCTTTCAATCAAACCAAATTCATCAATAATTTCATAACTGGCGCCCTTTTTCTTAATTAAACCTACATAGACAATTTCTGCAGATTTAACTTCAAAACTTAAAGGCAATTTACTTAAAAGTGACTTTCTAGAATTTCCAAAAACATATTGTTTTTTATTGGCGGCATAATCTGCCAATTTATAAATTCCAGGTTCAAACATTAATATTTTGTAATAATCAGAATTCCCAACCTCTTTACAATCATTAATATTTTTTATTTTATCATCTTCACCGCTAAATTTACACCAAAGCAAAGGCTCTTTGTAAGTCTCTGCATCATATTTCATAATTACGATGGCTTTTTTGTTAGATGGAAATCTTTCGTAAAATTTATTTGAATGAGGAGAATTTCCCGTTCCAAAAGTATTTTCAGAAATAATGGAGCAGGAAGATGTAAGCAGTAAAAGCAGAAGAGATATTCTAAACATTGGATCGGGCTATTTTGGTGTTTTTAAATTACAACTTGCGTAATGCAATCGACCTCTAAATTTTTAACCTCACTCCTTCATTGTCGTCCAAAACTTGTTGTGGGGTCCATTTTGCAACAAACTCAATTTTTGAGCTTTTATGAAATGGACCACGCAACAAGTACTTGTTACAATAAGAAATAAGAAGCAATATCAGAGGAATATAATTAAATTAAAAATTACTAATTAATTTTCTAAAACTTTAATAAATATATTACAAAAGAAATTTTTATCAAATCAAAATGTTACTACAATTCTCTTTAAATCAAAAATCGACTTGTATTTAGAAGGTTAATTGGTTTATTTTACTTCCGCCTCACAGAGTCATAAATTTAAAATACAAAATTTCAGCATAATCGAAATGGAAAAATTCAACAATATAACTTCTACCGCCGCGCCACTACCTTTGATTAATATCGATACTGATATGATAATTCCTAAGCAGTTTCTTAAAACTATAAAAAGAACCGGCTTGGGGAAAAATCTTTTTCATGAAATGCGTTACGATTTACAAGAAAACGAAATTACTGATTTTGTCTTAAATAAACCTACTTATAAAAATTCTCAAATTTTAGTTGCTAAAGATAATTTTGGCTGTGGATCAAGCAGAGAACACGCTCCTTGGGCGTTAAATGACTTTGGAATTAAATGCGTTATCGCGCCTTCTTTTGCTGATATTTTTTTCAATAACTGCTTTAAAAATGGCATTTTACCAGTCATTCTTTCTGGCACAGAAGTTACTGAATTATTAGAATTTGCTAATGATGAACATAATAGCATTACAGTTGATTTACCCAAACAAGAAGTAAGAACTTCTAATAAAATATATAAATTTGATGTTGATAGTTTTAGAAAATATTGCTTAATTGAAGGGTTGGATGATATTGGACTGACCTTAAAGAAAGAAGAAAAAATCAAAAATTTTGAAAATCGTAACAAACAAGAAGTTTCTTGGCTTTACGCATAACTTAATAACCATATTATTAACCATTAAATAATCAAAACATGACAATTCTACAAGGAAAAAAAGGTTTAATCATGGGCGTTGCGAATAACCGCTCAATAGCTTGGGGCATTGCCGAAGAAGCAAGAAAATACGGCGCAGAACTTGCCTTTACTTATCAAGGTGAAGCTTTACAAAAAAGAGTTGAGCCTTTAGCAGCTTCCGTCGGGTCTAACATCGTTCTTCCTTGCGATGTTAATGATCAAGAATCAGTTAATGCAGTTTTTGCCGAATTAGAAAAAAAATGGGGCAAGCTTGATTTCTTGGTTCACGCTATTGCTTATTCAGATAAAGAAGAATTACGCGGCAAATATCTTGATACTAGTGCCGCAAACTTCGCCAATACTTTAAATATTTCAGCTTATTCTCTGGCAGTTGTTGCTAAGGCTGGTGAGCAATTAATGAAAAATGCTGGTGGTGGAAGTATTATCACTCTTAGCTATTATGGCGCTGAAAAAGTTGTTCCCCATTATAATGTAATGGGTGTTGCTAAAGCTGCTCTTGAAGCAAGCGTGCGCTACTTAGCAATGGATATGGGTCAAGATAATATTCGTGTTAATGCAATTTCTGCTGGTCCAGTTAAAACTTTAGCTGCCAGTGGAATTGGTGATTTCAGATTAATTTTCAAATGGAACGAATATAATTCTCCACTTAGACGCAACATTGATTTGAAAGATGTTGGTGGCGCTGGCGTATTCTTATTAAGTGAACTTGGAAGTGGAGTTACTGGCGAAGTTTTACATGTTGATGCTGGATACCATATTGTTGGCATGAAACATCCAGATGCTCCTGATATTTCTATTGTTAGAGATTCTGAATAATTTTAAATACCTAACTCAAAAAACACTCGTTATCCTTGACGCGCAAGCGTCGAGGATCTCTTGAGATTTACTTCTCTCCAAATCAAAGATTGAACTCAATAAACCATCCATGTTCATAAATCACCAGCCATTCCTAATAATAATTTCATCACCATCTGGCGCAGGCAAATCCACACTTTGCAAAATGACCATTCAAAACGACCCTTTAATAAAACTCTCAATATCAGCAACCACAAGACCGCAAAGACCGCAAGAAACTCATGGTCAACATTATAACTTCGTTAGTCAAAGTGATTTTGATTCAATGGTTGCCAAAGATGAATTTCTAGAGCAAGCAAAAGTCTTCGAACATAATTATGGCACGCCAAAAAAACTTATTGAAGATGAGTTAAAAAATGGCAATTGCGTATTATTTGATATTGATTGGCAAGGTGCTCGCCAAATCAAAGAAAAATTTGATGCCGATTCCGTAGTTTCAATTTTTATTCTTCCACCATCTTTACAAGAATTGGAAAGAAGATTGCGTGGCCGCGCCCAAGATCCAGAAAATATTGTACAAGGTCGCATGAAAAAAGCTCAAGATGAAATAAGTCATTTTAGTGAATATGATTTTGTCTTGATAAATGATGACTTAAACAGTACTTACCAAAAAATTCGCTCTATTATTGAAAGTAAGCGCAGCTCCAGAGTTTCAAAGCCCGACTTACAAAAATTCGTTTCTCAAAACTTATCATAAAATTTCATGCATTTAGCCCAAATTTTTGAATCAACAATGGATATTCTTATCAATTTTATTGAACAAGTCGGCTATTTTGGAATTTTTATTGGCATGTTTTTAGAAAGCACTATGTTGCCAATTCCAAGCGAAATTATTATGATTCCAGCTGGTATGGCTGCAGCTTATGGAAATATGAATCTTGGCTTAGTTATTTTTATTGGAGTTCTTGGAAATGTACTTGGAGCAATCTTTAGCTACTATTTAGCAATGTTTCTTGGCAGACCAATTCTATTAAAAATTGGCAGATATTTTTTTATTAAACCAGAAACTATCATTAAAATTGAAAAATTCTTTAAGTCTCATGGCAATATTTCAGTCTTTATTGGCAGGCTAATTCCGGGTTTAAGACATTTTATTTCTCTACCCGCAGGAGTGGCAAAAATGAATTTTAAAACTTTTTGTTTTTATACAACTTTGGGATCAGCAATTTGGACAAGCGTTTTGACTTTTTTGGGATTTGGTATTGGAGCGAATAAAGATTTAATTAAAAAATATTTAAATCTAATTATCGTAATCTGCATCTTGCTATGTGGCATAACAATCGCCTGTTACGCTTATTTTCAAAAAAATCGTATAAATGATTAAGAGCTATCTTATTGTAAGGCATTAAATCCTTATCATTCCAGCGAAGGCGGGAATGATAAGAAAAAAAATAATACCATTTTAACCTAAAAACACCCATTTTCTTCAAAAAAATTATGAGCAGAAATTGCGACGAAAAGCATAAGCCGTATCAGGTGATACAGCTTATGGTTGCCGAGCAATTTATGCCATAATTTTTTTGAAGAAAATGGGTGTTTTTAGGTTAAAATGCTATAACTACATATTTTTTAATCCAACTCGGAAATAAGCATATCCAGTTATCACAGTTAAACAAGCAGCAAAGCAAAATAACATTTTAGATAAATAGACCACCAAATACCATAATAAGAATTTGATATCCATATCAATCCAGTTTCCAATTAGGTAATAAAATGTATAATCAAAACCCTTTTCACCTAGTAAGAGACCCGTAATAGAAACCATTTGCACGGCAGTTTTATATTTTGCTAATGTACTTACTGGAACGCTCACATGCAGTTCCGCTAAAAATTCTCTTAAGCCCGAAACTAAAACTTCACGACAGATAATTATTAATCCTGGTATCAGAATCCAAAGATTATGCCCGTTAAAATTAATCAACATTACAATAGCCACAATTACCAATAATTTATCAGCAATTGGATCCAAACATTTTCCAAATTTTGATTGCACTTTTAACATTCTAGCAAAATATCCGTCGAAATAATCTGTAATTGCCGCAACAGCAAAAAGTGTTGCCGCAACCACATGGGCGACCATTCCGTTGATATAAAAAGACATAATCAAAATTGGAATTATGACAATGCGAAAAGTTGTTAGAAAGTTTGGAATATTTTTCATTTTTAGTAAATAAGTCTTTTTCATCGATATTAGAGGTCAAGAATCAACAATAATTATTTTAAAAGTAAAGAATTGCGAGCTAGTTCTGGGTTTTTAATTGAAGATTGGTTCAGTTTTTTGTTTGTTCGATACGCATAAATAAAAAGTCCGTCATCCTTGTATCCTTTAGGATTTGAGGATCTAATGAGTTTTATTTAATAAGTTAAACTCATGAGATCATCAACGCTTATACCAAATCTAAAATTTATTGATATTTCTTGATTTGGTATATCAAGGATCCCCACAAAGTGGGGCACACATAATGGTGCGCAAAAATAAATCTATACCATATCTAAAGATTTTAGATTTGGTATAGTCAGTTAAAAACACCGACACCGCAGAGGAAAAAGGTTACGATGCGGGTAAAAAAGTTTCTGGTATCAAGCTTCATATTGCCGCTGATACCAATGTACTTCCGCACGCAATTGCAGTCACAACAGCCAACGCAACAGATCGAGCTGGCTCAATTGAAATGGCAAAGAAGAATAAAGAAAATCTATCGCAAGTAGAAAGCTCTCTTGTGGACGGTGTATACAGCGGAGAACCTTTTGTTGAGGCGATAAAAGAATTGTTGGGAGCAAATGTTGAAGTTGTTAAACGCAGCGAACTTCACAAATTTGTGGTAATTCCAAAACGTTGGGTAGTTGAACATTCATTCGCTTGGCTAGAGAAATGCCACAGATTGTGCAAGAACTGCGAGAAAAAACTCCAAACCTCCCTTGCAATGATTAAATTGGCATTTGTGAGGTTGGTTGTTAAAGGGGACGTTGCAAATCTAACTTTTTAAAAAACC
>CAMDRL010000037.1 GCA_945906835.1 Rickettsia typhi | reverse complement strand
AAATCGACTCTATACGATCAATTTTATTCATTGAAAATTCTATTCATTTTGTGATTATATATAATATCTTCATTTACATTTTGAATATCTTTAACACCAGTAAGGGCCATTGTTGTATCTAATTCTTTGTGAATGATTTCTAAAGATTTAGTTATACCAAGCTCTCCCATTGCTCCCAATCCATATAAAAAAGCTCTACCAATCATAGTTCCTTTTGCACCAAGAGCTAGAGCCTTTAAAACATCTTGACCAGAAAGAATTCCGCCATCCATCCAGACCTCGATATCTTTACCAACGACACTAACAATATCTGACAAGGCTTGAATGCTTGATACTGCGCCATCTAATTGACGACCACCGTGATTAGAAGCAATTAATGCGTCAGCTCCTGAATCAACCGCCAATTTTGCATCTCTTGAATCCAAAATACCTTTGATAATCAATTTACCACCCCAATAATTCTTAATCCACTTAACATCTTCCCAACTTAAAGTTGGATCAAATTGTTCTGCCACCCATTTGGATAGCGAAGAAATATCACTAGCACCGCGATGATGTCCAACAATATTTCCAAAAGTTTTTCTTGGTGTGTGAAGCATCCCAAAACACCAATTAGGCTTAGTCGCCATATCAATTATATTTCTAACTGTCAACTTTGGTGGCGTAGTAAGACCATTTTTGAGGTCTTTATGGCGTTGACCTAAAATTTGTAAATCTAAAGTTAAAACCAATGCAGAGCATTTGGCTTCCTTAGCTCGATCGATAAGACCTCGAACAAAATCACGATCTTTCATAACATAAAGCTGAAACCAAAATGGCTTATTTATGTTTTTTGTGACATCTTCAATCGAGCAGATGCTCATTGTTGACAGGCAAAATGGCACACCAAATTTCTCAGCAGCACGCGCCGCCAAAATTTCTCCATTGGCACACAACATACCCGTTAAACCAGTTGGAGATAGAGCAACTGGCATAGAAACTTTCTGACCAACCATTATTGATTTGGTGCTGCGATTTTCTACATCTACTGCAACACGTCCACAAAATTTAATTTTTTGGAAATCTGATTGATTAGCGCGATAAGTTGATTCAGACCAAGATCCAGAATCTACATAATCGTAGAACATTTTGGGGACGCGTTTTTTACATAAAACACGAAGATCCTCGATGTTAGTGATAGTATTAGGCATTTATTAACGAGGTTTTACTTGCCAGTTATCCCAATAATCAAAAGAAAAACGAAAATCGTCCTTAAGGCTTTCTTCAAGGGTGGAAGGAGAAAAGAACATCAATTTCATATCATCAGTCAAAGACATAAATCCATTAACATATCCTCTTGGAATATAAAGGATTGATGGCTTTTTATCAGATAGAAAAGTTTGTTTAACCTCTAGATTTTTTGATGGCTCTTGCCAATTATCAATTTTGACATATCTTATCCAGGTGGAACCCTTGAGACACAAAACATATTTTGCCTCTTCTTTATGACCATGCCAAGCACGGATAAAATCTTTTTTATGGTTAGAAACCATATAAAATCTTTTTATTTGACTAAAAAACTCACTGTTAAAACTATTTACAAATGACACTTCTCCACGATCATCAATGAAGATATTACCATCAATTATTTTAACTTGATCTTCGTTTATTTGATTATTCATATCGATTTTGACTTTCTAAGAAAAGATGATTATTAAAGCGTTTATTATCAAAGAATCTTACTCTTCCGGTATAAAATAGATCGGCAATCTCTTTGATGCTGCTCTCAAGTGAGAATTTTGGCTTGAATTCAAGATCTTTTTTGGCTTTTTCTGCGCTAACTCGATAATTTCTTAGGTCTTCAAATTTCTTTTCTGTATATTCTATAGTAATTGAGTCGCCTAAAATTTCTTGGATTTTCAACGCTAAATCCAAAATTTTAAAGTTTTGGTTTGCAAGGTTGTATATTCCTGTTGGTTTGGTTTCTAAATTATCATAAATAGCGTGGGCAACATCTTTGACGTCCAGAAGTGGACGATATTGATCTCCACCAAAAACACTAATCTGTTTTTGATTCAGAGCTCTTGCAACCATAATATTCAATACCAAATCCATTCTTACTCTAGAATAATTATCACCTTTTCCGCATAAAGTTCCAAGCCTAAAAGTAATTGCATTTTTATTATCTAAAAATTTTTCAGAATCAAGTTTTGTTGAAGCGTAAATTGATAGTGGATTGGTTTTTGAATTTTCAGTTAAAATACCATCCATTGCACCATAAACAGAGCAAGTTGACATATAAACTATTCTGCCATCAAAATTATTTGATAAGAATTCTACTGCTTTTTGATTGACATCAAAAGTAATTTTTGGATTCACTTGACAGGCTCCATCACCAACAATTGCCGCTAGCCATACGACAACATCAGCCCATTTGAGGTGTGGTTTTAATGTCTCCTGATCACGCACATCTCCAAATACAAAATTAACTGGCTTTAAAAAACAATCTTCAAAAAGCAAATTGTCATAAATTCTAACATTATACTTACTACTACCGATTATTAAATCTGTGAGGGCACCCCCTATGTACCCAGAGCCACCAACGATAAGAATATTTTTCATTTTTATATATTTTGATATGTTTTGATATGTTAAGTCCCATTAAATTAGCGGAACAGATTTTTGCAAAATAATATTTATAGGACTTACGTGTTTCATTCCAAACTCTTCTGATTTATCATTCAATGATTTAACATATATAAATTGCTGTTTTATTAGCCGCTTCATAATGAACAAAAATACTTTGGAATCTCTCTGAATTTCTTCTCAGAAATTCTGGAACGGTTATAATATTTGTTTTTCTTTTAATCATATTGCTTTTAGGGTATTTAAGTCTTGCTTAATAGTCAAGACCTAAATTAAAACTAACAGTCTGCACCAAATCAGGATGCAAACTAAAAGCCACTGGACAATTTTGAGCAGCTTCTCTCAAAATCTCTTTTTGCTTCTCATCAAAATTATTTTTTGGAAAATTGAATTCAATCATTATTTCAGAAACTCTTCTGGGATTTATTGCCATAATTTTTGTAACAGAACAGTTAATACCATCAATATTTAAGCCATGTTTGTTGGCATTAATTCCCATCACCGTAATCATACAAGTTGCTAAAGCCGTTGCTAATAAATCAGTTGGTGAGAATGCCTGACCTTTTCCATTATTGTCCAGTGGCGCATCGGTAATTAAAGAATTATTTGATTTTAAGTGAACAGATTCAGTTCTTAATTCGCCCAAATATTTAGTTTTGATTGTTACTGACATATGAATTTTAATAAAATTAATGATAAAGAATTAACATCAATATTCCCAAAGCAGTTAGAAAAATTCCAACAGCTTCATTGGTTTTGTGTTTCTCTTTTAGAATAAAATGTGAAATCGCAATAGCAATAATAAGCTCCATTTGACCAACCACCTTCACATAAACAACCTCCCCTAAACTAAAAGCCGCAAACCAACACACAGAACCTGAAAAACTCAAAATTGTAGTTTTAAAAAATGCCACTTTATTCTCTAATGAAAATAAGCTGTTGAGATCTTTTATTAAGCGTTTTTGATAAGATTTTGTTACTAAAAATAAAATATTTTGAAAAGAAATTACCCACATCAACACCAACATTCCCGACTTCAAACCTTGATATCCCAAAGGAATTAATTCGCTTGAAGCGAATTTTAAATTAAATGCTGATATTGAAAAAGATAATCCTGATAAAAGCCCATATAAAGCCGCTTTATTGCGTAATGATTGAACAAATCCTGTAATTCCACTATTAAACACCAATCCAGACATTGTAATTACACCAGCCGTTACAATCATAATTGAGATTACCCCCATATACGATATGTTCTGATGAAAGAATAAAAAACCAATAATCATGGTTTGTAAAACCTCTGTTTTAAAGAAGGTAATGCCAATGCTAAAGTTTTTTGATTGAAATGTTTTTAGTAAAAAAACATTTCCTGCAATCTGAAAACACGCTGTAATAAGGCAGTAAATGATGAATGATTTACTAACCGCAAAAAAGGTGAAATAAACAACAACTAAAGCAAATGGCAGAGGCAAAATGAATCTTGACCAAGAAACGGTAAAAGCATCTAATTTTTTATTAAGATGTTTTTGTTCAAGATTTCTGAAAGATTGTAATATTGTAGCAGCAATTGTGTAGAGGACCCATGACATTTAGGATGGTGAAAAGTGATTTTAATTTATGATTAATTTTAGGTAAGATCTTGTAAAAACAACCCCCAACTCCTCCTTAATAAGCAGGGGTCAAGGGAGATAGTCATCACGCATTCAATATACGCAGTTTACTGACAAGCCAAACACTCATCATACTTATTTTCTGGAACAATATCTTTACCCTTATCACCTTCAACAGCTTTCAAATCAACCTTAAACATCGCGTCATTAGTAACTTTATTAGAAACCTTATCCGCTCTTTGAATTGAAGTTGAGCGACAATAATACAAACTCTTCAAACCTTTCTGCCACGCTCTAAAATGAGCTTCGTGAAGTTCTTTTTTAGAAACATCTCCCGGCATGAATAAATTTAAGCTTTGAGCTTGGCAAATATATTCTTGCCGTTCTGCTGAAAGATCAATCATCCATCTTTGATCAATTTCTTGAGCAGTTTTGAAAACTAATTTTTCATGCTCATCGAAAAAATCTAAATGCTGCACTGAACCTTCATTTATGGTAATTGAAGACCAAATATCTTCAGTATTTCTACCTTTTGATTCCAATAATTTAACTAAGTTTTTATTTCTAACATTAAAAGAACCCGTAAGAGTTTTTTGAGTGAAAGAATTAGCAGCAAATGGCTCAATTCCAGGTGAAGAATTATTAGCAATAATTGAAATTGAAGCAGTTGGTGCAATTGCCAATTTACAAGAGAACCTTTCCATAACTCCAACTTCAGCAGCGTCAGGGCAAGCGCCTCTTTCCTTAGCTAATTTCACAGAAGCCTGATCAACTTCTTGTTTAATTTTTTGGAATATTTTTTTATTCCAAACTTTACTCATAGCTGATTCCATTGGTACATTCTTAATCTGTAAAAAAGAATGAAAACCCATCACACCAAGTCCAACGCTTCTTTCGCGCATTGCTGAATAAGCAGCTTTTTTCATTGATTCAGGGGCTTTATCAATAAAATCTTGCAATACATTATCCAAAAATCTCATCACATCTTCAATAATTTCAGGATTATCTTTCCATTCATCATAATATTCTAAATTCAGCGAAGATAAGCAACAAACCGCTGTTCGATCATTACCAAGATGATCAATTCCTGTTGGCAAAGTAATTTCACTGCATAAATTAGAAGTCTTAACCTTCAAACCTAATTTTTTGTGATGTTCAGGAATTGCTTTATTTACCGCATCAATGAATAAAATGTAAGGCTCACCAGTTTCAATTCTGGTGGTCAAAAGCTTAATCCATAAAGCTCTGGCTTTAACTTTTTCAATAACTTTTCCAGTATAAGGGCTTTTGAGTTCAAAATCTCCATCTCTTTCTACAGCTTTCATAAATTCGTCAGTAACCGAAATGCCGTGATGCAAATTTAGAGAGCGACGATTTGGGTCTCCTCCAACTGGTCTTCTAATATCAATAAATTCTTCAATTTCAGGATGATCAATTTGTAAATAAACCGCTGCTGAACCCCGTCTTAAACTGCCTTGAGAAATTGCTAAAGTTTGTGAATCCATAACTTTAATAAATGGCACAATACCAGATGTTTTGCCATTACCGCGCACCGCTTCACCAATTGGGCGCACATTGCCCCAATAACTACCAATTCCGCCACCTTTTGATGCCAACCAGACATTCTCATTCCATAAATTAACAATACCTTCCAAAGAATCAGAAGATTCATTCAAAAAACAAGAAATTGGCAAACCGCGATCTGTACCGCCATTGCTTAAAATTGGAGTTGCCGGCATAAACCATAAATTGGAAATATAACCATAAAGGCGAGTAGCGTGAGCCTGATCATCAGCATAAAAACAAGCAACTCTCGCAAATAAATCTTGGTAAGACTCGTCAGGTAACAGATAACGATCTTTTAAAACCGCCTTTCCAAAAACACTTAATCTCTCATCTTTCTTATTATCAACCGTGATTGAAATTTTTTTATTTGGAGCTTTTTTATCAGCCATTTTTTTTGATGATTCTGAGTTATTTATTTCTGATTTTTTTTTCATTTTGTTTAAAAACTTTCTTGACTTTTTATAATTTTGGTAAAATCGATTTTTACTAGATTTAGTGGAAAATTCAGTTTCTCATCTACTACATATAGTTTTTCTATGGGAGTTTTAGTTTTGTAAATTTTAATTGTCTACGAATAATTTTAGGTATTTTTTGGACTCAATATTGGTGCTGATAGCAAGTCTTTTTTTATTTTTTTATATATTTTTTTGGTCTGCATCTTTGCGGTAAAAAATTTTGGTAAGTATAAAAAAGCTGCCCTGTTGAAAGTAGAGAAACATCTCATGAGAATGGAAGAAATCCTTCGCTTTGCCAAGTATGAAAAGCTCTAGAACACATCCAACAACTTCATAATTCCCCTCGCCTTATTAAAAATTTCCTCCAACTCTTTCTTCTCATCAGAATCAAAAGTTATTGCCCCACCAACCTGAAATTCAAAATCATCATCACAACAAATTAAGGTACGAATTACCACCGACAAATTAACCAAATCATTACCAATAAAACCAATCGCTCCACTATAAACTCCACGATTCAACCCCTCCTTACGCGCCGCCACTTCCATAGCTTTTATTTTTGGAGCCCCCGTCATTGACCCCGCAGGAAAACAAGCTTTTATCACATCGGTCATAGCAAAATTATCTTCAACTTTACCACTAACCTCTGAAGACATGTGATGAACGGTTTTATAACTAGTAACATCAAAAAGCTTTTTCACCTCAACAGTTCCAGCCTCACAAACTCTTGATAAATCATTTCTAACCAAATCAACAATCATAAGGTTTTCTGCCCTTTCTTTGGTGCTATTTTTTAATTCTAATTTATTTTTCTGATCCTGTTTTTCATCATCAGATCTTGGCATCGTACCTTTTATTGGACGCGATTTAACAATTCCTTTATTATTAATTGTTAAAAATAATTCTGGACTTGCTGAAATAATATAATTTTTTTTCAGTGATAAAAATGCTGCATAATTAGCAGGACTAATTTTGCAAAGCCTTGAAAATAAAGAGAAGTAAGATGATGATTTTTTATCTATATTTAATTTTCCAAAAAATTTTCTAGTTAAATTAGTTTGATAAAAATTACCTTCAGAAATCATTTTTTTAATATCAGAAATTTCTTCCAAATAAGTTTCATCAGAAAAATTTGATTGAAATTCTTTAGATTTAATTTCTTTCTGAATTTTCTTCTTAAGCCTATATTTTAAAGCTTTCTCAAGATTTTCTTGATCATCAAAAAATGCCATTAATTTCTTTTTCTTATGATCAAATTGCAAAATAACCGAAAAATTTATCAGCCAAATTTTTGGTAAATTTATGTAGGATTTTTGAGTTTTTGGCAAGTCTTCAAATTGCTGTCCAAGCTCATAAGATAAGTATCCAAACCACATTTTATGGTCTTTTGTAACAGCTGCAATTTCAGAAAAATTCTCAGAAATAATTTCTTCTTTAGGAAATAGTACAATATAAGAAAATGAATTATCAACCTTTTCACTTAAAGCCGAATATAGAAAAATCCAGCTTTCATAACCATAATTGTCAGAGATTTTTTTAGCAAAATTTAAAGGATTTTGCCATTTTAGAGTTTGTTCTTGGAATTTATTTGATAAATTTAACAATTTTTAATCCAAATTTTCTTTAGCTGAAGAGAGCTTTATTTTATAAACCGCATGATATTTTCCACCATTTTGTTCTTCAAATATTTCAAAAAATTCTCTAAACCTTTCTTCGGTTTTAAAAATAACTTTTGGGTTTTTATCTTTTTTATCAACTAAATACAAATCCCATAAATCAAACTTTTTATGACCATCTTTAAAAGCAATATCCATCTTCACCTCACTATCAAAAATTACCTGAACCACAGTTGTTTTCCATTTATTTTTTGATTTTTGCATAATTGCGGTAAAAGAAGTGACATTAGCAAAATCAGGCCCCAATTCATCATCGCCACTATCTCGCAAAAGATATAAATTAAAAACCAAAGTTAGAGGATTGGATTTTACTTTAAAAAGATATGTCGTAGAAAGGCTATCAATAGTACTTTGATCAATTTGATGGCTTAGAAAAAACTTCTCAATTTTTTTAATAAGATCAGGATATTTCTTAAAATCTTCCTTCCATGAAACAGCATAATTATGGCTATCAGCCGATATTAGATGTATTTCCTCTCTCAAAGAATTATTATCATATTTAAATAATTTCTGCCATTTTGTAATATAATTTCTATCTACAATTTTATTTTTAGAAAAAAACTTCAGGCGATTAGCCGTTACAGATCCAATGTTTTTCTCACTGGAACCATCTAAATAATTTTTTTGCAAAAACTCTTCCAACTTTTCTTCTGAAATAATTGATGATTTTTTAGTGGCTAATTTTTGTAATTCTTTATCATCTTTTAACCTCTCACTAGCATATTGCAAAGCTGATATATTTGAACCAATAGCAATTTTCACCAACTCTTTATTATCTTTGATCTTCTCTGGAGCGTCCGCTAAATATAAGCCATTGTCAGTCAAAGCCATTTTTGCCAATTCTGGAATTTCTTTTAAGCGATTTGAGGCAAAAATATAATTTTTATAATCAACCTCAATCATTTTGCTCATGAACAACTTGTTATCTAAAAGCTTAGGATTGGCATATTGCAAAGCTTCGCGATTTAAATAGGTAGATAATTTCATAAATTCCTCATCCACAAGCAATTGCGGCGAAATATATTTTAGAATTTCTGGACTGGTTTTTATAAGGCGATAAATAAAATTTTCATCTTCCCTAAGAATATCTGCGGCATATTGAAATTGCGCTGGATCTATTAAAGCAACTTGGAAAATTAATTTACGATTTGACTTCAAACAATCAGTTAAACCGCTAATGGCTTCTGGATCTCTCTTTTTTACTTCTGCTAAAATTTTGTCCGCAACATCATTTTCGATGGAGCAATTTTCCCTGATAAAAATTGTATTATAGCTTTCTGGAGTGGCGTATGATGTGGTGCTAAAAAATATGAAGAAAATATTTAGAGCTGCCTTTAGCAACCATTTTGTGCGCTGATTTTTGATTGTAAGTTTTTGGCGCATTTTTGAAGGGGTTAAGTATTGTTAAACTAAACTAACCTTTCATCGATGAAATACTCTTAATCTCAATAGTATTACGATTTTGGAAATAAATCACCAGAATAGCCAATCCAATTGCGGCTTCTGCCCCTGCTACAGTTAAAACAAAAATAGCAAAAATTTGCCCAACTAAATCATGCAAAAAAGCTGAAAAAGCCACAAAATTAATATTCACTGCCAAAAGCATAATCTCAATTGACATTAAAAGTGAAATAATATTTTTACGATTCAAAAACATTCCACTAACGCCAATAGAAAATAAAATTGCCGAAAGAATAACGAAATTATTGAGATTTAAATTATCTAGATTGTTCATAGATTGATTCCCACTCCTGATTTAACTTTAACGATTTCCATTGAGTTTTCTTTATTTCTGAAAACTTGATCGCTGATTTTTTGTTTTCTAATAAAGCGAGTTTCTTCTTTTAGAGTTAGCGCAATAGCACCAATCATTGCTACAAAAAGTATGGCACCAGAAATTTGGAAAGGTAAGATGAAGTTTGTATAAAGCACATCGCCGATAGCATTAATATTGTGAACTTCTTTTGGGGTTGGGAAAAGAATTTTAGTCTCATAATATTTAGCGCCAGAAAATTTTATAATCATAAAAAATTCTGCAAACATTACTAAAGAAATCAGAATTAATAAAGGAAGATGTCTGTTGATTTCGCCTTTGATTTTTTGACTATCAACATCAAGCATCATCACCACAAACAAGAATAAAACCGCAATCGCCCCTACATAAACAACGATTAGCAACATTGCCATAAATTCTGCACCAAGTATAACAAAAAGTGATGCTGCATTTAAAAAAGCCAACACTAAAAACATCACCGCGTGAACTGTATTTCTGGCACTAACAACCGTAACAGCCGAAGCTATTAGGACGAATGAGAAAAGATAAAAAAGAATTTCTATAAATGTCATAATTA
>CAMDRL010000036.1 GCA_945906835.1 Rickettsia typhi | reverse complement strand
GCTAAAAAGATTGCTGATTTAGAAGAATCAGAAGTGCCGAGAGAGCTAGGGAATGATAGCTTTAGCTGCTTTTAATGACAAGAAAAATAATTAAAAAAATTAAAGAAAATTTATGAAAGATTTATTGGGGGATTTGCAACAGCCCCATTATGGAGGAAGAAATTTTAACCATAGTTTTTACTCGATGGATCAAATTTTCCCCGATTCTTCAATTAATAATAATGTGATTTATATTTCAGGAGTTGGTGCGCGCAGTGGCTTTTCGGCCTTAATTACAGACCAATTGCCAAATTTGCATTCATTGGATACTGGCCAATGTTTCCCCCTAAAACTTTTCTCACCAAAAACCAGCAAAGACTCCGCAACTCAAGCTTCAAGCCCGCAAGGAAGTATGTTTGCAGACGCACCAAAAAACGCTGCCGATTTATTCGACCAAAAAACTGAAGGAAATTTTGTGGTGAAAGACGGAATCACCGACGCTGGTTTGGCGCATTTTTTAAAAAATTACGCGGGTGAAAAAATTTCAAAGGAAGATGTTTTTTACTACATTTACGGGCTTTTGCATTCGCAAGATTACAAACAAAGATTTGCTGACAATCTTACTAAAGAATTGCCGCGCATTCCTTGTGTAAAAAAGGCAGCAGACTTTTGGCATTTTAGCAAAGCTGGTCGCGAGCTTGCTGAACTTCGCATCAATTACGAAAAAGTTTCGCCTTTTGCGGCAAATTTTGCTGGTGGAAATTTGGCAATTGAAATGCTGAAAGACTCAGATTTTAAAGTTGAAAAAATGAAGTTTGCCAAAGCTGGCAAAGAAACCGACAAAACAAAAGTGATCTACAATTCCAAAATCACCGTTGAAAATATTCCGCTCGAAGCCTACTCATATGTGGTTAACGGCAAACCTGCAATTGAGTGGGTAATGGAGCGCCAAGGCATTTCAACTCACAAAGAAAGCGGCATTGTCAACAACGCCAACCTCTTCGCAATTGAAACCATGAACAACGCCCGTTACCCACTTGATCTACTTTTGCGAGTAATTACAGTGAGCATTGAAACCATAAAAATTGTGCGGGCGCTGCCAAGATTGGAGATTTAGAATTATCTACTTGATTTTAGGTCTTTAATTTCCCACATCATTTCTTTCAAAAGTTGGTTGGTATCAATTTCATTTTCTGCATTTTTAAGCCCTTAAACAATCTCACCTTGTCTAAACTCATCAACATGGCTACTATAATAGCATACTAAGCTAAGAGATCCTTTGCTGGGATCAGGATGACCTTTATTATTCTTCAATGGATAATTTTTATCTTCCTCAAAAATATCTTGCTAAAGAATATTTAAATTCTAAAAAAATTTCTGTAATTTTCATATTGGATTTTTTAATTTTTTTGGAAAGAAAATCTCCCTTGTGGCGCCAAGAATGCCAATGGTTCTAAAGGTTTAGAAAAAATCCTAAAAAAATCCTAAAAAAATTATGTTTTTTTTATTTACAAATAAAAAATTGAAATTACTTTGCGCCCTCTTTTTTAAAAATTTGTCTAAGAAAAACACGCTGCAAAAGCGCGCCAACCTTGGGTCAAATTAAGTAAGTTTTTTATCATTTTATCTACTTAATTTCGGGAGCGATACAAGAAATGGAATCAAAACAAGAATATGACGGGGCGGGAGCTTCAAAAGTTCACTACCTAAACTTTGGTAAAAAAGATGCGCAAAAATCTCAAGCTTCTGCAAAATCTTCTTCAGATAAAAAAAGCAAAAAACAAAATACAATCGAGCAAGAGGTTTTAAATATTAAACCGATGATTCCTGCTTATTGTATTAGACCGCATTCAATTAAGCTTGCTGCGACTTGGTTCTTAACAAATTTCCAAAGTAACAAATTTGCTAGTGATGTTCTATATTCTGTAAAAAGTAATCCTGATATTACAATTCTTAAGCATTTATATGATGCTGGTTTAAGGCATTTTGATGTGGCTTCTTTGTCTGAAGTTAAGTTAATCAGAGAATTATTCGGCGAATCTGCTAAAATGTATTTCATGCATCCAGTTAAGGCTCGTGAAGCAATTCATGAAGCTTATTTTAATTTTGGAATTCGTGATTTCTCTTTAGATTCTTTTGATGAATTGGAAAAAATTACTGAAGTTACAAATAACGCTAAAGATCTTGGTTTACACATTCGTCTTGCCATTTCTAACTCTCACGCTGCCATCGATCTATCTGGAAAATTTGGTATTTTGCCAAGTGAATCTGTTTCTTTGTTAAGAAAAACTAGATCTGTAGCAAAAAGATTGGGAATCTGTTTTCATGTTGGTTCACAATGTATGGAGCCAACGGAATATCGTAACGCTTTATCTGTTACCAAAGAAGTTCTTGAACAATCAAAAGTTAAGCTTGATGTTCTTGATATTGGGGGAGGCTTTCCTTCTTCTTATCCGGGAATGACGCCACCAAACATGCGCGCTTATTTTGACGAGATTTTTGATGCGATTAATCAAATGGGCTTAGATAAAAATTGTCGTCTATGGTGTGAACCGGGGCGTGCTTTAGTTGCTGAAGCTGGCTCTCTGGTAGTGCGCGTTGAAGCAAGAAAACAAAATATGCTTTACCTAAATGATGGTACTTATGGCGGATTATTTGATGCTGGTTTTCCAGGGTTTATCTATCCAACAAAAGCCATTAGAATTAAAGACAAAGAAACTCTTTCAACAAAAACTGAGCCCTTTGGATTTTATGGTCCAACCTGCGATTCTCTTGATTCAATGAAGGGTCCATTTTATTTACCAGAAAATATTGCTGAAGGTGATTATATTGAAATTGGTCAACTTGGTGCTTATTCAAGAAGCGTTAGAACTGATTTTAACGGATTTAATCAAAATCTACAAATTGAGGTTTGTGATGAGCCTTTAGTTTCAATGTATAAAAAATCTAAAGAAAAGCAGGAAAAAATCATCATAAAGTAGTCATAGAATGTTAAATAATCCTCCCGATGATTTTCCAGTTTATCGTCTTCTAACTGGTGTCGATGATCGTAAGCTTTGTGAAAAAGTTGGTGAGGCGTTAAAAATAGGATATGAATTACATGGCTCAACAGCCACAACTTTTAATGTTCATAATGTAATGGTTGCACAAGCGGTTATTTGTCTAAATAATAAAATAAAATAATACAAAAAAAATAAAATGGTTACCAAACAAGAACTTCTAAAAAGAGAAGTGAAGCATATTGATGTTACTTCGTTTGATGCCCGTCCTATTATTGATTCGATGGATAATATGTCATTCACTTCGCGTGATTTGGCAAGGGCAACGCAGATTTTTAACAATATGTTAAAAGATGAATCTTGCTCAATCATTCTTACAATTGCTGGCTCAACTTCTGCTGGCGGATGTATGAAGCTTTATGCTGATATGATTAAATATAATATGGTTGATGCGATTGTTTCAACTGGCGCTGCTATTGTTGATATGGATTTCTTTGAAGCTCTTGGTTTCAAGCATTATCAAGGCACGCCATTCATTGATGATAAATTCTTACGCGAAAATTATATCGACAGAATTTATGACACTTATATCAATGAAGAAGAGTTGCAAAATTGTGATAATAGAATTTATGAAATAGCTAATGGCCTCGAAAAAAGACCTTACTCATCTCGTGAATTTATTAAAGAAATGGGTAAATATTTGAAGACTAATGCTAAAAAAGAAGAGTCTTTAATTGAGCTTGCTTATGACAATAATGTGCCAATTTTCTGCCCAGCTTTCACTGATTCTTCTGCTGGTTTTGGTTTGGTTTTACATCAAGTTAAAAATCCAAAATCTCACATGACAATTGATTCAATTGCTGATTTCAGAGAATTAACCGACATTAAAATTGATGCTGGAACTACAGGTTTACTGATGATTGGTGGCGGTGTGCCAAAAAATTTCGTACAAGATACTGTTGTTTGTGCAGAAATTCTTGGTGTTGAAGATGTTGAAATGCATAAATATGCTATTCAAATTACAGTGGCTGATGTTAGAGATGGCGCTTGTTCAAGCTCAACTTTGAAAGAAGCTTGCTCTTGGGGTAAAGTTGATACTGCTTTTGAGCAAATGGTTTATGCTGAAGCTGGTTCAGTTTTGCCACTTTTGGTTTCCGATGCTTATCACCGTGGTTTCTGGAAAAATCGTAAGAGAAGAAATTTTTCTAAATTATTTGCTTAGTTTGCTTGTCATTGCTCTCGGCAGTATCGGGAATTAGGTTTGTAGCACTCTGAACTCTTACTACCGCGGGCAATGACAATGAAGAAAGAGTTTCAGAAAAAATTATTTGTGGAAATGTTGTAGTAAATTTAATTTATCATTTTTGCTTTTTATCTTATCATTTTTATCTTGTTATTTCTCATAAAAGCAGAAATTTATGAGACTATAGCATACTAAGCTAATCTTGCATATTTCTAACTTCGAATTTTTGGTAAAAATTTACTCGAAGAATAACGCCGTATCACCTGATACAGCTTATATTCTTCGTCGCAATTTTTTCTTAAAACTTCTTAGTTAGAAATATGTAAGATTAGCTTAGTATGCTATATTTAAACTGGATCCCAGCCTTCGTAGGGATTACAGGGTGTTTTTTTCGCAAACTTCCTTAAAATTTTCTAAAATGCTCGGACAAAAATCAATCTCGCGAGTTGTAGCATTGCATTTGATCGCAATTCTTTTTGTTATTTTTAATGTTTCTAACATAAAAATTGCAGGACTTTCCAGCGTTATTCCGCTTTTTGATTTAATGATTATTTTCTATTTTGCTGTTTTTAGAAATGATTTTGGGCTGTGGTTTGTTTTTCTGATGGGGGTTTGGAGTGATGCTTTGACGGGCGACTCACTTGGCGTAACTGCTCTTTGCTATGTTTTGCTGGTTAAATTATTTTCCATTCTCAATGTTAAATTAAATATCAAAGAAAATTTCAGACAAATTTGGAAACAATTTATTATTTTCTGTGTTGTTTTTCTCTTTATAAAATGGAGTCTTCTGTCAGTTATGAGTGGCTCTCTGCACAGCATTAATACGATGCTGATACAATTGGTTTTGTCATCAGTTTTTTATGTAGCAATGCATAAGTTTTTTGATTATTTAAGTATAAAACTTTTAGAGAATAATTAAAAATAATGCTTAAGGATATTCGCAAAAATAAAGTTTTTAATCGCCGAGCTCTCTTTGTTGGTGCTGCCCAATCTTTTCTGGCTACTGCTTTAGTAACAAGACTTAGCTATTTGCAAATTTTAAAACATCAGGAATATTCAAATCAGTCTGATAGTAACAGAATTAAACCCCTTATAAACCCTGCTCCAAGAGGAATTGTTGTTGATCGCAATAACATTTCTCTGACCAGAAATGAAAGCAATTATCGTCTATTGCTTTATTTTGAAGGCAAAAAAGATACTGATGCTTTGGTTGAAAAACTGGCGCAAATTCTATCTTTAAGTCCAGAAGATAAAAATATTTTTCTGACAAAAATTAAAAATGCTCGTCGCAAAAGTATTATTTCTTTATTGGATAATTTAGCTTGGGACGACTTAGCAAGAATAGAAGCGAATTCATATCTTCTTCCTGGAATTTCAATTGAAAGTGGCATTATTAGAAGATATCCCTTTCCTTTTGAAACCGCTCATTTTCTGGGCTATGCCTCTCTTCCTTCTGAAAAAGAAATTGATTCAAATGAACAAAATTTATTCATGCATCCAGATTTCCGTATTGGTAAAGCTGGTATTGAAAGATCTTTTGATGAGGCTTTGCGAGGAAAATATGGTGTGAAATATGTTGAGGTAAATGCTCATGAAATTCCAGTACGCACTCTTTCAGTTAAGCCCGCAGTTGAAGGTTCAAAAATACATCTAACAATAGATTTTCGTTTACAAAAATTTGTTACTGAAAGAATTAAAGATGTTGTGGCATCCTTGGTTGTGATGAATGTTAGAACAGGAGAAATTCTTGCTTATGCTTCAAGCCCTTCTTTTAATTCTAATAATTTTGTTGAAGGTGTTTCAAGGGAATATTGGCGGGAATTAAATACTGATCCAAAAAAACCTCTTAATAATAAACCCATAGCTGCTCTTTATCCCCCTGGATCAACTTTTAAATTAATGGTGGCCTTGGCAGCTCTTGAGGCGGGAATTAATCCTAAGACTCGCGTTCATTGTAATGGTCGTTATCAATATGGTAAAAGAGCTTTTCATTGTTGGAAAGAAGGTGGTCATGGATCTTTAGATATGACTGATGCGATTATGCATTCTTGCAACACCTATTTTTTTACAATGGGCAATCAAATTGGTATTGAAAAACTTGCCAATATGGCGAAAAAATTTGGTTATGGTGAAAAATTTGATATTAGTTTATATGGTGCCAAAGCAGGAAATGTTCCATCTGATGAATGGAAAAGACAAGTTTTTAAAACGCCTTGGGTGGGAGGAGATACTTTGAATACCGCGATTGGACAAGGTTTTGTTTTGGCAACTCCTTTGCAAATGGCATTGGTAACCGCCCGTATTGCTAATGGTGGCATACCTATCAGACCTTATTTGGTGCGCAATCATAATGTTTTTAAACAATATGATAATTTAAGAAGCGATCCTTTGGTAAAAGCAGATCATTTAGCTTTGATTCAAGAAGGCATGAATAGAGTAATGAATACTCCGGGTGGAACAGCATATGCTAAAAGAATTGATGTTAAAGGTTTTGAATTGGCTGGAAAAACTGGAACTTCGCAAGTAATTTCTAAAAGAGAAGACGAAATGTCTAAGGCGGAAGTTGCCAATAACACCAATCAAAATCATGCAATTTTTGTTGGATTTGCACCTGTCAGTGATCCAAAATATGCTATTTCAGTTGTTGTAGAACATGGTAAAAGTGGATCTGCTGCTGCTGCTCCAATTGGTAAAGATGTTATGTTGGAAGTGCAAAATATAAATAAGAAGAGGCTTTTTATTTAGATAAATCACCCGCAGTCATTAGCCCTCTTCGAAAAAGAGTTTGTATAATCCTCCATATAAGTATTTGGAGGGATTGAGGCTGGTGATTTAAATGCTTTAATTTAAAAAATATTTTTTTAATTCTCCTCTTGTGATTTAAGTTATTAACAATTAATTTGCCGCTCCCTTTTAGCTGTGAAGCAGCAGTTGCCAACATGATTAAAATTCATAAATAATAAAAATATAACATACTAACATTATCAAAACCGATTTGCCGCTTATGAAAAATAAAGGAAAAATTACTCAAGTTATTTCTGCTGTAGTTGATGTAGAGTTTGAAAATGGTGAAATGCCATCTATTTACAACGCTTTAGAATGCGTTAATAATGGTAAAAAATTAGTTTTAGAAGTTGCTCTTCACATTGGTGAAAGAGTAGTTAGAACAATCGCTATGGACTCAACAGATGGACTTACTCGTGGTCTTGAAGTTGTTGATACTGGAAATCCAATCATGGTTCCAGTTGGCGAAGGGACGCTTGGTCGTATCATGAATGTAATTGGTGAGCCAATTGATGAAAAAGGCGAAATTTCTTACAAAGATCTTTGCCCAATTCATGCTCCAGCTCCTGAATTAGTTGATCAGGCAACTGACACTGAAATTCTTGTAACTGGTATTAAAGTTATCGACCTTTTAGCTCCTTATGCAAAAGGTGGAAAAATTGGTTTGTTCGGCGGTGCTGGTGTTGGTAAAACAGTTTTGATTATGGAATTGATCAATAATGTTGCTAAAGCTCACAGCGGTTATTCAGTATTTGCAGGCGTTGGTGAAAGAACTCGTGAAGGAAACGATCTTTATCATGAGATGATGGATTCAGGTGTTATTGATGTTAAAAATCTTAAAAATTCTAAAGTTGCCCTTGTTTACGGACAAATGAATGAACCACCTGGAGCCCGTGCCAGAGTTGCTTTAACTGGTCTTACTCAAGCTGAATATTTCCGCGATAAAGAAGGTCGTGATGTACTTTTCTTCGTAGATAATGTATTCCGTTTCACTCAAGCTGGTTCTGAAGTTTCTGCACTTTTGGGTCGCATTCCTTCAGCTGTAGGTTATCAGCCAACTCTTGCCACTGAAATGGGTATGATGCAAGAAAGAATTACTTCAACCAAAAATGGTTCAATCACTTCTGTACAAGCAATTTATGTACCAGCAGATGACTTGACTGACCCTGCTCCGGCAACTTCATTCTCGCATTTGGATGCTACAACAGTATTGTCTCGTCAAATCGCTGAAATCGGTATTTATCCAGCGGTAGATCCTCTTGACTCAACTTCTAGAATTCTTGATCCAAGAATTGTTGGTAAAGAGCATTATGACACCGCTCGTCAAGTTCAAGAAATTCTTCAAGCTTACAAATCTTTACAAGATATTATTGCAATTCTTGGTATGGATGAGCTTTCAGAAGAAGATAAATTAACAGTTGCCAGAGCAAGAAAAATTCAACGCTTCTTGTCACAACCTTTCCATGTTGCTGAAGTGTTCACTGGCGCTCCTGGAAAATGGGTTGCCTTGAAAGATACTGTTAACAGCTTCAAAGAAATTTGTACTGGTAAATATGATTATCTTCCAGAATCAGCTTTTTACATGGTAGGTTCAATTGATGAAGCTATTGCTAAAGGTGAGAAATTATTAAAAGAAACAAAATAATTTTTTGTAGTCGGCATAATCATTGTAACGCTAAGCTTGTTTAGGAGTGATTCAGTTCTTGGGCTTCAATCGCGGCTTCTACAAGTTCAGCATTACAATGATTGTGCATTAAGGAAATCGCAAACAAGATACATCTAAATCAACTATGTCAGCATTAAATCTAGAAATTATTTCCGCAAAAGGCATTATCTTCAAAGGACAATGCAACATGGCTGTTGTTCCTTCAGTTGATGGTGAATTGGGTATAATGCAAGGTCATGAATCTATAATGGCAAAGTTAAGAGAAGGGCAAGTTGTAATTTATGATGCAGGACAAAATATCGTTAAACAATTTGATGTTGTCAGTGGCTATGCTGAAATGGCTAATGCCGATAAGTTGATTGTTCTGTTAGATTAGTTTTATTCGAAGGTTCTAAATTATATTCTTTCCAAATTCTTCATAGTTTTTATATCTTGGGGCTGTTGCAAATCACCTAAACTTTGACTCATAAATTTATCTAGTTTTTTTAATTATTTTTCTTGTTATTAAGAGCTATTAAAGCTACTGTTCTCTAGTGCTCACAACACTTCTAATACCATTTCCCACTACTAACAATCTAATCAATTGACTTAAAAACCAGTAACTTCAGAATTAAAACTCCCATCAATCAAAAGGAGTTTTTATGCCGGCAATTTCAAAGTTTTTAGACGATTCGGTTGTTCTTCAAGCTAGAGAGGGGCTTAAAGAATTTGGTAAATCAGCTGTGATTTCAAGAAAGCTTCAGGCCATAATATCAGCAAGAACTCATGGAATCTCTAAAGTTGCCTCGATTTACAACATCACCAATAAAACTCTTACTTTTTGGATTAAAAGTTTGCGCAATGGCGGGGTATCTGATTTGAAGCCCAAACCCAAAGCTACAAGGTTAGTTTTGCTCGTAGAAGATGAGAAAAGAATGATCCAAAAATGGTTAGAAAAAGATCCAAATTTAACCATTAAGAAAATTCGATTACTGATCAAAAAAGAAATGAAGATTGAAGTAAGTAAATCAACTATTCACAGGCTAATTAGAAAGTTGGGATTTAGTCACATCACCTCTAGACCAATACACCACAAACAAGATAAAGAAAAACTTGAGGAGTTTAAAAAAAACTCTGATCGAAATTCAAAAAAATAATCCAAATAAAGCCGTTTTATTTTTTGATGAAAGCAGATTTGGCACCAAGACAAAGACGGGTCTGGCGTGGTTTAAAAAAGGCAGTCGTACTTGAGTCAAAGTAAAGTTGGGCTTTAAGAATTTTTATATCTACTCGGCTATCAACCCAACTATCGGTAAACATTTTTCCTTACTTCTTCCAAGCGTGAATAGCGAGTGCATGAATATTTTTTTAGAGGAATTATCAAAAACTTTTACCGATGAATTTATTCTGATTATGGATGGCGCCAGTTGGCACAAATCAAAGGCTTTGGTTGTGCCTAAAAACACTCAAATAGTGCTTTTACCGCCTTATTGCCCAGAACTTAATCCGGTTGAAAAGCTTTGGAAATATGTCAAAGACAACACAATCAAAAACAAAGTCTTTGAAATTTTATCCGATCTCGAGGACGAGGTTTGCCAATTTCTTTCTGAATTAGAAACCGATGTTGTTAGGAGTATTTGTGGGAGTTATTGATTGGGTTTTTAGGAGTGGGAAATGGTATTATTACCCAATGTTAACATCCATTGCATGAACATATTTCTGGAAGAATTTGCCAAGGTAAATAAGGATCAAAAAATAGTAATAGTTATGGATGGCGCAGGCTGGTACAAGTCAAAGAAATTAATAGTTCCAAATAATATAAGAATCATAATTTTACCGCCATATTCACCAGAATTAAATCCAGTGGAAAAGCTTTGGCAATATATCAAAGATCATGCTATCAAGAATAGAATTTATACAACTCTTCAACAACTGGAAAAAACTGTTTGCAAATTTGTTGCCACACTGACGCCAGAAATTATTAGGAGTGTTTGTGGGG
>CAMDRL010000035.1 GCA_945906835.1 Rickettsia typhi | reverse complement strand
GCCAATGGAAAGCCCTACCAAAAGAATTTGGATCATCAAGTGCTGTGCATCGTTATTTTAGGTATTGGGAAAGCTCAGGAACTTTCCATAAAATGTGGGAAACTGGACTTGCGGTTTATGATGATATGAAAGGAATTGCTTGGAAATGGTAAGCATTAGATGGAAGCAATACCAAAGCTCCAATTGGTAATGAAGCGGTTGGAAAAAGCCCTGTTGATAGGGGAAAAAAATGGAACAAAAAGACATTTATTAGTGGACGAAAATGGTATCCCGTTATCGCTATCAATAACCACAGGAAATAAACATGACGTAACGCAGATGTATAATCTAATTGATATTAGAAAGCTGGGTTACAAAGGATCAATATTGGTTGATAAGGGCTACAAAAGTAAAGCGTTACACAAAAAAATCAAACAAGATTTTGATATTGAAATTGTAATGGCAAACAATGGCAAGAGATGGATTGTTGAGGTATATCATTCTTGGTTTAACAACTTTAGAAAATTAAAGGTTAGATATGAAAAAACAACTTCAAGCTTTCTTGGGCTACATTGCCTTGCGGCTAGTTTGATTGTGTTTAGAAGGGTTATTGTTATTTAGGGATAGGTTCTAAATCTATCAAGCTTTGAGGATCTTTTTTTTGATAAGCAATTACTCCCAAAAAATGCCAACTATTAGCATGTTTTGGATTAACTTTTAAAATCTTGGAATAAATTAATTGAGCTTTGTCTAATTTTCCGTCTTGATGTAAAGATAAGGCCTTCTGAAAATCGATTCGTATTTCTTCTTCTTTAGATAAAATCATAATTACCTTCCTCTACTATGTTGTTTCCCAGCCGCTCTTTCCTTAGCCTCAATCATACTAGCCCAAAAACCTTTATCACCTCTCTTATTCAAAATTTGTGCTGATTGAATCAAGTAAGTCAATTTTTGCCCTAAAATCATTGAAGTCCAAAAACCTACCGGCTTTACAATATCTACAATATTAATGTCATTTAGCTCTTTTCTATCACGCGCTCTTTCGCTTGAATTGATTATCTCGTAACTGCCACTTTTACTTCTATTATCTCCCCCTTTAGCCTTCATTTCTGCCTTCGCAGCTGAATGCGCTTTAGGAAATTCTATCTTCTCTATCTTTCGCTCATCCTCTTCTTTAATATATTTTTTCTTCTTTTTGCTATAAACCTTTTTGCTTAAAGATTTAATTTTTTTCAAATTGTTATAAGTATGGCGAAGAAGAATTGCAAAAATTAGGCGAGTTATTAAAATAAGAGAAAGAACTATGATAAAAATCACTAATATAATTGTTAGAGCCTTCATATTATTCTTTCACCCCATTTAAATCATTTTTAGAATAACCAACGAAATAACTCTGGGAATAACCTTGGCAAATATCCTTCATTTTAGCATAAGCCTGCACAAAACCAATCAAAGAATAAGTATCGCTAGCAGCTTTACCATCTTTTGAAACCGCAGTCACAATAATTTCCTCTGATTTTTGCATCTGTTTAATAAGATCAATATCATCGTTCTTATCATGAGCCCAAGCTAACATTGAATATGGAAAAAGATAAAATTTCTTTGATCCAAAAGAAAGCTCAATATCTGATTTCTTTTTATAAAAAAACCCAGAAGAAATACTTACCTCGTCAGAATCATTAAGAATATTGGTTACTAAAAAATAAGACTCACCTCTTTTGCGATAATTTCCTATTTCTTTTATAGGAGTTGAAACCATATAACACAATTCTTTGTCGCCTCTTTTGGTTTTAAAAACACTCCAATCTTGAAATTTTACCTGTAATTCTTGAGCAAAAGAGTTACTTGATAGAAGAAATAGAATTGTGAATAGAGGTAGAAATTGCCATTTACTTAAACTTTGATTGAGCTTGGTAGAAGCCATTGGAAGTCTTTTGCCTTGATTTAAGTCCACAGCAAAAACCTTCCAATGGTTTCGACTATGCTTGGCCAAAGGTTTTAGAAAATTTATTAATGATGAGAATGGATAGTTACCAAACTTATTACAATTCATAACTTGACTTTTTCATGACTAAAAATATTTTATCGCCCACTTTGTAAACCACCAAAACAATGGTTCAAGGTTCAATTGCGCTGAAGTAAAAGCATTTCATGCAAAGTCTAAAAATCCAACAAATTTTAAAATGTCAGCAGAGATTCACGAAAAACATAGTCCTTTAGACCAATTTAAAGTACAGAATATTATTGATCTAAATTTTGGATCATTTGATATCAGCTTTACTAATTCAGCTCTTTATATGGTTTTAGCAACTGCATTTTCAATTGTTTTTATGCTTTTTGCCACCAGAAAAAAATCTTTGGTTCCTTCAAAATTACAAGTATTTGCTGAATCAATTTACAATTTTGTCATGGAAACAGTTAAAGCTGGAATTGGCAATGAAGGAAATAAATTTTTTCCATTAGTATTTACGCTTTTCATCTTTATTTTACTTTCTAATTTTCTTGGCTTAACTCCTTATAGTTTCACAGCTACAAGCCAAATCATCGTTACTCTTTCTTTAGCTTTAGTTGCCTTCACAACAGTTACAATTTTTGCAATTCGTAGAAATGGTTTTATGGGCTTTCTTCACATGTTTTTACCAAGTGGAGTTCCAATGTGGATGGCTCCTTTAATTTTTGTAATTGAATTTTTTTCTTTTTTAATCAGACCTGTAACTTTATCAGTTCGTCTTTTTGCTAACATGGTTGCGGGGCATGTATTGCTTAAAGTAGTTGCTGGCTTCATTCTTTCTCTTGGAGTTGTTTTGGGAATATTTCCATTCTTATTTAGCATTGTTTTAACTGGCTTTGAACTTTTCGTTTCAGCTTTACAAGCCTACATTTTTACAATTTTAGTTTGCGCCTATTTGGGCGATGTAGTTAAAGAACATTAAAGAATTTAACCTTAGCTTGTTATAATGGTTGAATAAGTAACGCCACCTACAAAAAGAAGTCCAACATACAGGAAGAAACAAGCAGATGTGCGGTATTCGATTGAGATATTTCGTCAAGAATTTCTCAAAATTTTAATCTAAAAAAGTAAAAAACATGGAACCAGTATTACCAGTAGAACCAGCAATGGCATTAGAATCTTTAAAATATATCGGCATTGGATTAACATCAATTGGTATGGCTGGTGCAGCTATGGCAATTGGTAACATCTTTACCGCTTTTTTCAACAGCATTGCTAGAAATCCTTCTGCAGCTCCAAAAATTGAAAAATACATTTACATTGCAGTTGGTCTTGCTGAAGCCATGGGTATCTTTGCGGTACTTTTAGCTTTCTTGATCTTGTTTAATTAATACTTAAGCTAAGGTCCGCATCTAAAATAATTTGAGTGCGGACTTAGCATTAAAATTTGACTGGCACAAACCTTGCCCTCACCTAATTTCTAAATAAAATGCCGCAATTTGATCCTCACTATTTTAGCTCACAAATTTTCTGGCTTACCGTATGTTTCGCCATTCTTTATTATTTTGTCAGCAACATAATATTACCAAGAATTCGCGATATTCTTAAAGAAAGAAAGTCAGTTATTGATTCTGATACTTTACAAGCCAATCAACTTGACCAAGCTATTGATGAAATTAGCTCTAAAACTGTTGCCTTAAGAATGAAAGCTACTAAGGAATATCAAGAAAAGCTTGAGGAAGCCACTAAAGCAGCATCTTCAAAAAGAGAAAAATTAACCGAAGAGTTAAAAGAAAAAATCGAAATAATTACTAAAAAATCTCAAGAAGATTTAAAGAATTTTATCGCTTCCACTCATGCTCAAAGCCGATTAGCAATTCAAGATTTGACAAAAAATATCAAATCAAAACTTTTTAATATTTCTTAAATTCTAAAAAATGTTCAACGAAAAATTCTGGCTTGCCATAGCTTTCCTTACCTTTGTCGGCTTAATTATAAAATATGTTGGCCCTAAAATTACTAAATCTCTTGACCAAAAATCAAAAGAAATTGCCGAAGAAATTTTAGCCGCAAAAGAAATGAAAGAGAAAGCAGCTAAACTTCTTGCAGCAGCTGAAGCTTATTACAAAGAATCTTTATCTTACTCTGAAAAATTGCTTAAAGATGCTGAAATTGAAGCTAATCAATTTTTAATTGATGCTCAAAAATCTATCTCTGAAGAGCTTAATAAAAAAACTGCTGCCGCTCAAAACAGAATTAAAAACGCTGAAGAAGGAGCTATTAGAGATATTAAAAACTCAATTGTTGTTAATGCTTTAAAAGCTGTTGAGGCTGAAGCTAAATCAGGTTTAGACAAAAAACATAGTGATCACATTTTATCACAAGCAACTCAAAATTTTGAGAAAGTTGTATAGTTAATGTTCTTCGGTCATCCTGAGCGAAGTGAAGGATCTCATGAGATGTTTCGCTTACGCTCAACATGACAACTTTTTTGACTGTCACCCCGCACTTGTTGCGGGGTTCATAAATACCCCAAACTAAATCCTCATGAAATTCACCTTATCTTGGCTTAAAGAATATTTAGATACTTCCTCCTCACTTGATGAAATCTGCGCCTCACTCACCAATATTGGTCTTGAAGTAGAAAAAGTTGAAGATAAAAGCAAAACTCTTAGCTATTTTTCAGTTGCTCAAATTATTGAAGCCAAACCTCACGAAAATTCTAACAAATTAAAAATCTGCCAAGTTCAAACTGCTTTTGATGCAACACCTTTGCAAGTAATATGCGGTGCTGCCAATGCCAGAAATGGTCTTAAAGTTGCCTTCGCACCAATTGGCTCAATCATTCCAACCAATCAAATGGTAATTAAAAAAGCTAAAATCGCTGGAGTTGAAAGCAGTGGAATGATTTGTTCAGCAAGTGAACTTGGTCTTGGTGAAAATTCTGAAGGCATTATTGAAATTGATGAGAAACATGCAATTGGCACTAAAATTACTGATATTTACGGTCTTAATGACGCTGTCATTGAAATTAATGTTACACCAAATCGTGGAGATTGTTTAGGAATTTATGGCATTGCCCGCGATTTATCAGCAAGCGGTATTGGAAAATTAAAAAATCTTGAAGTTAAAAAAATATCGCAGCAATTTTCTTCACAAATTCAAGTCACCAATGAGGCAGTTGAATCCTGTAATTTGGCAGCTTTTCGTCATATTAAAAATGTTAAAAATTGTGAATCACCAAAATGGTTAAAAGATAAACTTACTTCAGTTGGTATGAATTCAATTTCAGCAATTGTTGATATTACAAATTTTGTGATGATGACTTTAAATCGTCCAATGCATGCTTATGATGCCTCTAAAATAAAAGGCGTGGTGAACATTCGTTTTGCTAAAAATTCTGAAAAATTTATCTCATTAAAAAATGATGAATTTATTTTAAATGAAAAAATTTTAGTAATTTCTGATGCTGAAAAACCAATTGGAATTGCTGGAATAATTGGCTCAAATAATTCATCTTGTGATTTAGAAACTACAGAAATTTTATTAGAATCTGCATTTTTTAACCCTTCAATAATTGCTTATGCGGGACGCAAATTAAACATTTTAAGCGATGCTCGTCATCGCTTTGAAAGAGGTGTTGATATCAATAGTTGCATTGCTGGAATTGAGTTTGCTACTCAATTAATTACTGAGATTTGTGGTGGTGAAGTTGATGAAATAAAACTGGTTGGAAATCAAAAAACAGAAGATAAAAAAATTATTTTTGATTTAACTAAAATTAAAAAATTACTCGGCATAGAAATAGCTGAAAATAAAGTTTTACAAATTCTTGCTGATTTAAATTTCTCGGCAGACAAAATTTCTGAAAATCAATTCTTAATCACCTCTCCAAGCAATCGCCACGATATTTTACAGGCAGAAGATTTAGTTGAAGAAATAGCTAGAATTTTTGGCTATGACAAAATAATTCCTCAAAAATTAGAATCTAACGAAATCATAATTTCTAGTAATCAAATTCGTCAAACCAAGGTTGCTCTTGCTTCAACAGGCTTGATTGAAATGATCAATTGGTCATTTTGTGATGAAAATTTGGTTGATCTTTTTGCCACAAAAAATGACAAATTAATTTTAGCAAACCCGATCAGCATTGAGCTAAACTACATGCGTCCTAATCTTGTAATCGGACTTCTTGAATCTTATCGCAAAAATTCTTTAAGAAACTTCTCTGATCTTTCTCTTTTTGAAATTGGAAAAGTTTTTTCAGGAACCACAGAAAGCGAACAAAAGCTTATGGTTAGTGGTATTCGTGCTGGTAAAAATAAAGAACAAGATCATTATAAAGATCAAAGAGATTTTGATATTTTTGATGTGAAAAAAGACTTTTTGAATGTGATGGAAATTTTTAATATTCGCCCTGAAAGCTTACAAATAAACAATGAAGAAGCTCCTAAATATTATCACCCTCATCGCTTTGCTGCTTTAAAATTAGGCAAAAACTTGGTTGGATATTTTGGCGAAATTCACCCTAAAATTGCCCAAAAATTTAATCTTAAAAATCGCGTTAATGTTTTTGAAATAATCATTGACAATTTACCAAAAACTTCCAAACCAACTTCGCGTAAAAGCTTTGCTGTGAATGATTTGCAAGTTGTTGAAAGAGATTTTGCCTTTTTGGTAAAAAAAGACCAAGCCATTGGAGATTTGGTTAAAACCATCTCTAATTGCGATAAACAACTGATAAAAGAAGTGAATATTTTTGATATTTTTAGCGGTAAAAATATTCCTGAAGATAAAAAATCTGTAGCTTTGAGAATCAAAATTCAACCAATAGAAAAAACTTTAACTTCCCAGGAGATTGATGTTATTGGGAAGAAGGTTGTTGATGCAGTTGTGAAATTTTATGGTGCGGCTTTGCGTTAAGCATATACCAAATCTAAAATCTATTAATATTTAACCAACTAACTTTATTCCTCTAATTTTTTGGAAGGGTTATGGTAAAAGCTTATGGTGAAGATTTAGACACTGTTAGCTAATTATTTTTATCCCATATTTAGCCCTGTTTTTGCTTATTTTTTAACAAAATTATTCAAAATATATCCAGATATTTATCATAATTTTGTCAAAAAAACGCTAAAAACATGTCAAAATCTGTGCTAAAAATAATTAGCTAACAGTGTCTAAGAATCAGGTTTGTTAACCGAGTTAAAGATGGTCAAGAAAGTCATCAGCAGATAGTGGATATTTTTGATGTTGGTATAGCAACACTAAGAAAGTGGATCAAACTCTACAAAAATAATGGTTCTGTTGCTCACATAGTAACAACAAGAACTATACCAAATCTAAAATTTATTGATATTTCTTGATTTGGTATATCGGGGATCCCCACAAAGTGTGGCGCACCTGATGGTGCGTAAAAATAAATCTATACCATATCTAAAGATTTTAGATTTGGTATAGTTAAATTTGATAATTAGTATTAGGAGTAGAAAATGGCATTATATATTTTGACATTGCTACTGAATTCGACTTTTTTAGTTGAATTTAGTAGTCTTGGTATTAGCTTTATTGTTAAATTTTTAGAGATTGCTCTTAAACCAAAAAAACACTAAATTATGCAATTTGAAGTATCGAAGCCAGTTTTGTTGAAGGCTATCGCTAGCGTTAATGGCGCAGTTGAGAAAAAAAATACTATTCCAGTTTTACAAAATATTAAAATTGAGGTTGTTGGCGATAAAGTAAATATGGCGGCAACTGATATGGATATATTGGTTACCACAGCTTTTGGTGCTGATGTCAAAAATGGCGGAACTACTACAGTTCCAGCGCAAATGTTTTTTGATATTATCAGAAAAATTCCAGATCTTTCTAAGATTATGATTTTGCAAGAAAGCCCAACAATTCTACAAATTAAGTCTGGCAAATCTAAATATAATTTACCTTGTATTGAAGCTTCTGAATTTCCTAATTTATCTGAAGGAGAGCTTGGTGATGAAGTGGAAATTGAGTCTGAAAAATTGGCAAAAATGATTGATAAAACTCGTTTTGCAATTTCTAACGATGAAACTCGTTATTATTTGAATGGCTTGTTTTTGCAATCTATAAAAAAAGATAATGGTTTTGAATTGAGATGCGTTGCTACAGACGGGCATAGACTGGCTTTATCTTTCGTAGCTTCTGATAATTTAAATTCTGAATTCGGCGTAATTTTACCAAAAAAATCTGTGGCAGAAATCAGAAGAGTTATTGATGGCTCTAAGAAAATAAAAATTTCAGTATCTCGTGTAAAAATCAAAGTTGTAGCTGATCAAACAGCTATTGTTACTAAGTTGATTGATGGTGAATTTCCTGATTATGATAAAGTATTGCCAAAAAATAATGGTCAATTAGCAGTTATTAATAAAAGAGCTTTCTTTGATTGTGTTGATCGCGTTTCAACCGTTGCAACCGATAAACATAGATCGGTGAAATTACTGATTGAAAATGGTAAAATGAATTTACAAGTTAGTACCAGTGATGGCAGTTTTGCTTATGAAGAATTTGATATTGGCTATACAGGAGATAGAATTGAGACTGGCTTCAACTCTCGCTATTTATTAGATGTTATTGGTCAAATTGATAAAGAAGAATTGTTGATGAAATTTAAAGACGGTTTTTCTCCCGCTTTGCTTGAAGCTAAAGATATGCATTCAATTTTTGTGATAATGCCAGTTAGAGTTTAGTTTTTATATGCCAAATAAATTATTTATACTCCGCATGATCTAACTTGTCATTCACGCGAAGGCGGGAATCCAGCCAGCTGGTACTGGATTACAGCCTTCGCGGGAATGAAAACAGCGTTCATTGATAGTAGGAATCTAAACTCAATCAAGAAAATCCCTTCAAAAGTGATTAAAATTTCCAAATTAATCCTCACAAATTTCCGTAATTTTTCTTCAAAAAAATTAGAATTTTCGCATCAACTCACTCTTTTTGTTGGCAAAAATGGCGTTGGCAAAACTAATATTCTTGAAAGCCTTACTTTGCTTGGTCGCAGCTCGTCTTTACGGGGCAATGATTTTGAGAGTATGATTCAAGAAGAGAAGAAGCAATTCGCCATTTATGCAGAATTTCTGAATCATGATTTAATTGAAAAAATTGGCACTTCTTTTGATGCGCAAAAAAAGAAAAAGATTTTTCAAATTAATGATGAGATATTGAGCAGTAAGAGACAAAGTGAGCTTAGAAGTCAGCTAATAAATTTTATTTGGTTGACCCCGCAAATTGAGTCTTTGTTTATTTTAGGAAAAAGTGAAAGGCGCGATTATTTAGATAAAATTGTTTCAGACCTTGATCATGAGCATCAAAGTCGCATTAACAATTATCAAAAATTACTTAAAGAAAGATTATTGATTTTGCAGAAATATAAATTTTCTCAGAAGAAAGATTCTGAAAAATGGTTGGATATTATTGAAAATCAAATTATTGAATTAGGAATGGCAATAGCATCGGCGCGTATTGAAGCTGTTGATTTTTTTAATAAAGCGATAAATTCTTTTACTTCAAATTTTCCCAAAGCCCAATTAAAAGTTATTGGAGATGTTGAGCAAGGTGTAATGAAGCAAAGTGCTGTGGTTCTTGAGGGAATTTATAAAAAGAAGCTAGAAGAAAATCGTCAAGCAGATTTAGAAAATTTCAAAACTAATTTTGGTGTTCATAGAGGAGATTTTGATGCCATATTTTCTGAAAAAAATGCTTCAGCAACACGCTCTTCAACGGGGGAGCAAAAATCAATCATGCTTTCAATTACTTTAGCTCGCGCAAAAATTTCAGCAATTTATAAAAATCAGCCAACAATTTTAATTTTTGATGAAGTGGCTTCGCATCTTGATGAAACAAGGAAAGCTGATCTATTTGATGAAATTAAAAAGGTAGGATTGCAATCTTTCTTTAGCGCAACTCATAAAAACTTAATTCCAGATAAATATTTGAATGAAGAATTTTTAAATATTATTGAGTTATGCTAAATTATATCGACAAAGAAGCTGTTATAAGAAGAAATATAGAGAATGTGTAGGCAAGGAAGAAAAGCACCAGTAATAGGCGAATAAGACTAAATTTGATGGGTAAAATTCTTATATCGGAAAGCTGAAAGGCAAAATATCCGCTGACAAAAATTATTGATGCATAAATAAGGGCAAAAAATCCATCTTCTAAAAAATCTGCTAAAAAAAATAAACCATATAAAAAAATTATTGGAATTAGAAAATTAACCAATGATGAAAGTGTTATGTCTTTTTTCATGTTTTCAAATAATACAGTAATTTGGGATCCTCGAGAGATCCTGAAGTAAGTTTAGGATGATTGAAGCTGGCGACTTTTTAGTCCATTCTAAATGTCGCCACAAGATATTTCGCTTCGCTAAATATGACATTTTTTTGTAAGCAATAAAAAACCCCGCCATTTTTACAAATGACGGGGTTTTTAAAATTACCTAAGTAACCAAATTATGAGTTAACATCAACTTGGAAAGTAAGGTTGCAAACTTTATTAGTTCCAGAAGAAACTATGTAACTACTGTTGGAGTTTGTGGAGATGGTGTAGCAATCGTTAGTACTACTACCACTATTATAAGTACCAGGGTTAAGACCTCTAACTCTTCCAGCGTTAGCAAATCCATCATCAACTTTAGTGTCGATTGAAAGAGCGTCAGGACCAGTTAAAGCGCCAACTCCATCGGCATTGGCTGTGTAAGCGGCGTTAATTACACCGTTAACCAATGT
>CAMDRL010000034.1 GCA_945906835.1 Rickettsia typhi | reverse complement strand
TTCGATTTAAAGCTGTTTAAATCGCCAAAAACATGCTCGTCGATAATGCTGACCAGCCCGTATAATTCTAACAAAGAATTTTGCAGCGGTGTGGCGGTGAGTAATAATTTTGGATATTCTTGAACTGCGTCTTTTATTTCGCGGGCAATTTTGCTGCTGGTTTTATAGACATTTCTTAGTCGGTGAGCTTCGTCAATTACCACTAGATCAAAACTAGTTTTTTTAATGTAGGGCGATTTAGATTTGGCAAAATGATAAGAACAAATAATCACCGCATTTTCTTGAGCAAAAGGATTTAAATTTCCTTGTTTTATGGCTTCGTTAAAAGATTTGGCTTCTAAAATTATTGAAGGCAAAAAGAATTTTTCTTGAAGCTCTAAACTCCATTGTTTTCTAAGGCTTGAAGGAGTTATCAAAAGAATTTTTCTTTGGCGCTGCGCCCATTTTTGCGAAAGCACCAAACCCGCTTCGATTGTTTTTCCAAGCCCCACTTCATCCGCCAAAATTGCGCCTTTTGACAAAGGAGATTTAAAAGCAAAAAGCGCCGCTTCAATTTGATGAGGATTAAGATCAACTTGAGCGTTTGAAAGTGTTGCGGAAAGTTTTTCTAAACTGTCAGAAGGGCATCTTTTTGTAAGTTCGCCAGTGAAATATTTGGCGTGATATTGAGTGATTCCTTTCATCAAAAAGATAGCTTAATCATTGTTTAAGAAGTTTTATTATTATTTACAGAATATTACTAACTTCTCAATTTTCAACGAATCTGAAGCTTCGTGGTGATTTTTTATTTTGAAGCAACTCAATTTAATTATTCTTCTTTTTTGATATCTTTCAAAAACCCAGAGCAAAGATCACCAACATAAAGAGGCGCCTCTTTTATTCGCTCTTCATTTTGGCTAATCGCCGCTTCAATCATGTCAAATTTAACATCAAGGCTTTTATATAGCATACTAAGCTAATCTTGCATATTTCTAACTAAGAAGTTTTGAGAAAAAATTGCGACGAATAATATAAGCTGTATCAGGTGATACAGCGTTATTCTTCGAGTAAATTTTTACCAAAAATTCGAAGTTAAAAAATCTTTTGCCTAAACTCTAGCTCAAAAGCATAAAACATGTGAAAGTATTATTTTTGTTCATAAAATCTTACAACGCTGCTCTGGCGGCGGCAAGCCTTGCAATTGGAACTCTGTATGGAGAACAACTTACATAATTTAAGCCTATTTTATGGCAAAACTCAATTGAAGCTGGGTTTCCGCCATGTTCACCACATATTCCAAGTTTAATATCTTTGCGAGTTGCCTTGCCTTTTTGAGCAGCAATTTTTATTAATTCACCAACTCCTTCTTGATCTAATTCAGCAAATGGATCTTTTTCTAAAATTCCTGCTTTTTGATAATGACCTAAAAAGCTTGAAGAATCATCGCGAGATAATCCAAAAGTAGTTTGAGTTAAATCGTTAGTTCCAAAGCTAAAAAATTCTGCTTCATTGGCAATTTGATCAGCAAGTAAAGCTGCTCTTGGCAATTCAATCATGGTGCCAACTAAATATTGCAATTTAATACCTTGCTCTGCTTCAACTGATTTTTCAGTTTCAACAATCAAATTTTTTAAAATTTGTAATTCTTTTCTGGTTGCAACTAAAGGGACCATGATTTCCAAAAGCACTTCTTCTTTTGTTTCTTTTTTTACAATTGAAGCTGCTTCAAAAATTGCTCTGGCTTGCATTTCGTAAATTTCTGGATAAGAAATCCCTAAACGACAACCGCGATGTCCAAGCATAGGGTTTTGCTCTTGAAGTTGATTAGTACGATATTTTACATAGTCAATCTCAACACCCACAGCCTTAGCAACTTCAGCAATTTCATGATCTTTATGAGGCAAGAATTCATGAAGCGGTGGATCAAGTAAACGAATTGTAACAGGAAGTCCTGCCATAATTTTAAAGATCTCAACAAAATCTTTGCGCTGCATTGGCAATAATTTTGCCAGAGCTTTTTTTCTACCATCAAGAGTTTCGGCCAAAATCATTTCGCGCACAGAAATGATACGATCTTCACTAAAGAACATGTGTTCAGTTCTGCATAGGCCAATTCCTTCAGCGCCAAAATCACGCGCGGTCTGGCAATCAAGTGGAGTTTCAGCATTAGTACGAACTTTTAAAACTCTAACTTCATCAGCCCATTTCATAATTGTTTGAAAATCATCTGATAAATTTGGTTTTAAAGTTGGAACTAAACCAAGAATAACATCACCAGTTGAACCATTGATTGTAATGGTTTCGCCTTCTTTAACTTTTACGCCACCAGCAGTAAAAAAATTACCTCTATGATCAACCACAACCCCAGCCGCGCCAGAAACGCAAGGAGTTCCCATGCCACGAGCCACAACTGCCGCGTGAGAAGTCATGCCACCTCTTGCAGTTAAAATTCCTTGTGAAACATGCATACCTTTAATGTCTTCAGGGCTTGTTTCAACGCGAACTAAAATAACTTTATCACCATTTTCTGATCTTTTTTCAGCTTCCGCAGAAGTGAAAACCACAATACCAGAAGCTGCACCCGGTGAAGCTGGAAGACCTTTAGCAATCACTTGCACTTTAGCTTTAGGGTCAAGAGTTGGGTGAAGAAGTTGATCTAAACTTGCTGGATCAATGCGTTTTAAGGCTTCTTTTTTATCGATTAATTTTTCATCAACCATATCAACAGCAATTTTAACCGCAGCATGCGCTGTTCTTTTGCCATTACGAGTTTGCAACATCCATAATTTGTTGTTCTGAACTGTGAATTCAATATCTTGCATATCACGATAATGTAATTCTAGCTTATTGTAAATTTGCACTAATTCAGCAAAAACTACTGGCATAGATTCTTCCATTGAAGGAAGTTTTGAGCCCAGTTGTTCTTTACCACTAATGGTAATTGATTGCGGAGTTCTAATTCCCGCAACCACATCTTCGCCTTGAGCATTTATTAAATATTCACCGTAAAGTTCTTTTGTACCAGTTGATGGATTACGAGTAAATGCCACACCAGTTGCAGAAGTATCTCCCATGTTACCAAACACCATTGACTGCACATTAACCGCAGTTCCCCACTCAGCTGGAATATTATTTAAATGACGATAGGTAATAGCGCGATCATTCATCCAAGAAGCGAATACAGCAGAAACCGCACCCCAAAGCTGTTCATTTACATCTTGCGGAAATTCACGACCTAACTCTTCTTTAACTTTTGCTTTAAAAAGATTGGTGATTATTTCCAACTGATCTGCAGTTAAATCAGTATCAGATTTTGCCCCAAATTCATGTTTTTTCTCATCTAAAATTACTTCGAAGTTGTAATGATCAACTTCCAAAACCACATCAGAATACATCTGCACAAAACGACGATAAGAGTCAAAAGCAAAGCGTTTATTGCCACTATTTTTAGCAAGAGCTAAAACTGTTTTGTCGTTCAATCCTAAGTTTAAAACTGTGTCCATCATACCAGGCATTGAAGCTCTTGCTCCTGAACGCACAGAAAATAAAAGAGGATTTTCTTCATCGCCAAAATTAGAACCAATTTTTTTCTCAATTTCAACAATAGCTTTGGTTACTTCATTTCTTAAAGAAACAGGAAATTCTTTATTATTTTTGTAATAAAAATCGCAAAAATCGGTTGAAATGGTAAATCCTGGAGGAACTGGTAAACCCATTTTTGACATTTCTGCCAAATTTGCACCTTTTCCACCAAGAAGATTTTTCATTGAAGCATCACCTTCAGATTTACCATCACCGAATGAATAAACGAATTTTTTTTCTGTTGTCATTTTTAATTATTTTTTTGGATTGTCTTTGGTCTTTTTTAGCATCTTCATTTTGACGAGATGGACCCCGCACTTGTTATGGGACCCATCTCGTCAAAAGTAAAATTTCTAATTATGAATATCTCACAATAATTAAATCCTACTACATTAACTCAAAACTTTTTTTATCAACCTCAAAACCATTCAAAATCAAAGAAATCAAATACTTACCGCAATAATGATTTCTGGTTGTCAGGTTTTTAAAAGAGTGTTTTTTGTTAAACTGAAACACATCTTGAGGAAAATTTTTGCTTGTAACTTGGAAATTTTTTTTTGAATAGCCATCATTTTTTCTTAAAAAATAAACGACATATTCTAATCTAATATTTTATGCTGAAGAGTGATTTTGTAAGGCAAAATCAAATTCAAGAATTCCAACGATTTTAATTTTAGTTTTTTTTAAATCAAAGTTTTTAATCAAAAAGTTTTTAGTAATTTTTAGGTCAGTTTTTACACCAATTATCTCTAAAGCCTCTTTATTTCCTGATTTCAACAAAGTTCTTAAAGCATGTTTGATAAGTTTCGGGTCAACATCATTTTGCCAATTCTTCATTAAATTGAGAATAATACCAATTCCCATCTTTAATTAACTTTTTATGCTTTATCTTTTTGGTCTAAAATTTAGAATAAAAACCTTATGTACATCTATGTACATGCGGCTTTTCTTCTAAATTTTATCCTCAAAAATATTTCGCCTAAAAAGTTAATTAAAGATGGGAATTGGTATAACTTGTGGATGATCTTTGCACGCATTCTTTGCTTTAAAGCTAAATCATACCAGTTTTTTCTTGAGAAATTTTTAGAAAATTTTTTACATCAAAATTTTGTCAATTTCAAAAATTGCTTCTGAGAGATTTTTTAGAAATTCCTGATTGTAGACTTCTTTGAGGAGCGTTGATTTTTAAGTATTTTTTCTTAACTCAAAATCATAGACACCACCATAAAACATGGTGACAAGATAAGAACTTAGCCTTCGCGTAACGATTTCCATGATCTTTAATTAAAACAGCAAATTAGATTTCTATCTTAGAAAGATCAGTAACTTGATCAAAAAGAGCTCTAATTTTTGATAAAATTTGCAGGCGATTCTCTCTGACATTTTTGTCTTTATCATTAACTATGATATGGTCGAAGAAATGAGACAAAGGACCTTCTAAAACATTTAGCAATTTAAAAGCAGCTTCAAATTCACCTTTAATAATTAACTTTTTAAATTCTGAACGAATTTGCTTAATTCTGCGATAAAGCACAATTTCATATTTAGTTTTTAAAGACAATAAAGATGGCTTTCCAGAAAACTTTTTACCATCTTTCTTTTCTTCAATTGCTAAAATATTTGCCGACCTTTTGTAAAGCTCAATAATATTGTGATTTTTTGGATTTTTAATAAATGAATCTAGGAATTTTATTTTTTTTGCTAAATACAAAATATCACAATTTTTATGAATTTCTAAATTCGCCAAATATTCATCAATTACCGCATTAATAATATCTGGCTTCACCATTTCAGTTTCTTTTAAATGAGATTTTAATCTCTCAACAAAAAATTTAACCACTTCTTCTTCTAGCTCTTTTTTAGCATCAAAAAGTTTGGAAGTTTTTTTATCAAGCAACTCTTTTACAAGATGAATTGGGTAAGCATTTAACGATTTTTGAACTAAGTTTCTAATTGGAAAAGCAATATTATATTGAAAGCCAATTCTAATAATTCCAAGAGCGGCTCGTCTTAAAGCAAAAGGATCTTTTGAACTGGTAGGCTTTTCATCAGCTAAGAAAAACCCAACTATTGAATCAATTTTATCAGCAATTGAAAGCGTAATTCCAAGTGAGGTTTTTGGCAATTCTGAATTTGGACCCAAAGGTAAGTAATGTTCATAAATTGCTGATGAAATTTTAGAATTTTCACCTTGCTTGTTAGCATAAAAACTGCCGATTTTTCCTTGCAATTCTGGAAGTTCAGCAACTGCCTTTGTTACTAAATCACTCTTGGATAAATCAACTGCCCTTTCAACTAAAGATAAATTAGAATGAGGAATAAAAATGGATAAAAATTTTGCTAATATTTTTAAACGCAAAGTTTTGTCATAAACCGAACCTAATTTTTGATGAAATACAACTTGCTTAAGATTTTCAAGCCTTGAAATCAAAGGAATTTTAAGATCTTCTTCAACAAAAAATTGCGCATCGCTTAGGCGTGCATTAAGTAATTTTTCATTGTCAGAAATAATTTTTCCTTGATTGGATTCATTTAGAATTGCATTAGAAATGAAAATGAATTTAGAAACTAAAATACCATTTTTATCTCTTAGGCAAAAGTATCTTTGATTTAACTTTAGAGTTAGAATCAAAATTTCATCTGGCAAATACATGAATTTTTCTGAAATCTTGCCCAACATCGCAGTTGGGAATTCACATAAACCTGCAACTTCATCAAATAAAGCCGAACCTTCCTCATCAATGGTTTCAAGATCATTTTTAAATGTAATTGAAAGAATTTGCTGAATAATTTTTTGCTTTCTTTCGCTTTGATTTAAGATAACAAAATTATCTTGTAGAATATTTTTATAATCTTTTGAATCCTCAATTTTTAAAGCTTTGTGATCATTGTAGGCGTAGTGTCCAAAAGTTAAATTATTCGATTTTAAACCAGCAAATTCCACATCAATAACTTCCAATCCAAATAAACAAAGAATATTTCTAATTGGTCTAATCCATTTTGGCTGTTCAGCAGACCCATCAACATCCCAGCGCATAAGCTTTGGCCAAGAAGCTGTCATCTTTTGCAAAATTTGTGGTAATGAGTTTTTGATTATTTCAGAGGTTTTTATTTCTAAACATTTGCTAGTAAATAAATAGCAAGTTGCGCCGTTATTTTCAACAGTTTCCAATTCAGATTCATCTTTCAATCCAACTGATTTTAAAAATCCCGCAATAGCTTTTTTATCAGCAGTAATTTTTGGACCAATTTTTTTTGTAGCAGGAATTTCTTGAGCTAATTTTAAATTATTAAGCTCTAAAACCAAGCGACGCGGTGTTACAAAAGTTTTAATTTGTGAATTTTCAAAAACTAAATTGTTTTTAGAGAAAATTTCAGAAGCAATTTTAGTAAAATTTTCCGCTGCCACTTTTTGCATTTTAGCAGGAATTTCTTCGCTTAGAATTTCTAATAGGAAAGTTGTCATTTTTTTATTTTAACTTTTAAATATTCATCCTTTAAGTCCGTCATTTTTTACTCTTTCATTGCGGATGAAGAATTTCTAAGAATTGTTACACAATTCTAAGAAATTCTAGCTCCGCAATGACGATCTATAACTAAAACCCAACAATCTCTTCAACACGCAAAAACTTAGATGATTTAACTAAATTTGAATCCAATAATTTCAATACATCAAGCACATCTTGTTCTTTGTGTTTTTCAGTTATAAATCCACATAAAATCTCTTCTTCTTTATCAATAAAAATAGAATTTTTGATTTTAATTTTGTCACCAAAAATAACTTCAGCTAAATTGGTTTTTTGCGCCAAATCTTTATTAATCAATAATTTCAAGAAATAGCCACCCACCCTATTTGAAATTTTATCAATATTGGTAGTTTTTAAATCAGAAGTTTTTACGCCAAATTCGCAGGAATAACGATCACTGGAAATATCAATTAAATCAGCCACAATTGCCGAAGCAGTTGGAAAGCCTCCAGCGCCCCTTCCTACCATAAAATTCCAACCAGCATTTGAAGCTTTGGTTAAAATTGCATTAAAAGAATCATCCACTTGAGCAATTTTTTCTGCCTTGCTAATTAAAGCTGGATAAACCGCTTGTTGAGAAGAGTTGGCAAGTTTTTTGTAAATTGCTAAAATTTTAATTTTGTAACCAAGTTCGTTAGCTAAGTTAATATCTTCAATTGAAACTTCATCAACACCTTCAATTGAAAGCTTTGAAAAGGCTGGTTTTGCGCCATCAGCAATTGCCGCTAAAAGAGCTAATTTGTGAGCAGTATCAATGCCTTTAATATCAAAAGTTGGATCAGATTCAGCATATCCAAGATCTTGTGCTTGTTTAAGAGCAACCGAGAAATCAAGGTTCTCTTGCTGCATTTTTGTTAAAATGAAATTACAAGTGCCGTTTAGAATTGCATAAAACTCTTCAATTTCATTTGCTGCCAAACCTTCTTTAAAACCTTTAATAACAGGAATTGAACCAGCAACTGAAGCTTCAAAAGCAAAATGAGTATTATTTTTTTCCGCTAACTCAGCTAACTCAAAACCGAATTCTGCTAATAAAGCTTTATTTGCTGTAACATATTTTTTGCCATTTTTTAAAGCTGCTTCACAAAGATTTTTAGCTAAATCATTGCCACCAATAACTTCAACAATTACATCAATTTCAGCGTCAGCAGCTAATTCTAAAGCATTTTCATAAAATTTTACATTTGCATCAACAAAGTCTTTTTTGCTACGAGCCGAAACCGCTACAATTTCAAGTTGACTTTTAGTTCTTTGAGAAATTAATGCTGCGTCTTTTTTAAGAATTTCATAAACACCTTTGCCTACAGTACCAAGTCCAGCAAGACCGATTTTAATTTTTTTCATTTTTATTTTGTGAGTTTATTTGCAGGTACGCCATTTTTGCGCTTCCAAGAATAGATGCGATAGTTTTAATTTTTAATTGACCTAAATTCAAGTTGTTTGTTATCTTGCTGCTTATCAAATAGATTTTAAAATAACGCTGTCATGTTGAGCTTAGCAAAACATCTCATTAGATCCTTCGCTTCGCTTAAGGATGACACAAAAGTCGAAATAAATTCACAAACTAAAAATGAAAAAATACCCAGAACCTAATCAGAACCTTGATTTTGCTGCGCTTGAAGAAAATATTTTAAAATTTTGGCGAGATGAACAGATTTTTAAAAAATCGGTTGAGATAAGAAATTTTAACGAAGAAGGCGAAGATAATGTCTCTCCTGTGAAAGAACCTTGTGCTTTGAAAGATCACACTTCTTGTCGCCATAAAGATGATTTTAAAAATGAAAAATCAGAATTCGTCTTTTACGACGGCCCACCATTTGCTAATGGCTTACCACATTACGGACATTTATTAACTGGCTTCATCAAAGATATTTTCGCCCGTTATCAAACCATGAAAGGTAAAAAAGTTGAACGCCGTTTTGGTTGGGATACCCATGGTTTGCCTGTTGAAATGGAAACTGAAAAAGAATTAACTGCCAAAGAAGGCAGAAATATTTCTGGGCAAATTGCCATTCAGGAATATGGAATTGGTAAGTTTAATGATGCTTGTAGAGCTTCGGTGATGAAATATTCTGATGATTGGGAGAATTATGTTACGCGCCAAGGTAGGTTTGTAGATTTTCAAAATAGTTACAAAACTATGGATGTTAATTACATGGAGTCGGTGATTTGGGCATTTAAGCAATTGCATGAGAAAGGTTTGCTTTATGAAGATTTTAGAGTTGTGCCTTATTCTTGGGCTTGTCAAACGCCGCTTTCGAATTTTGAGACTAGGATGGATAATTCTTATCGCCAGAAGGCTAGTAAGGCGGTTACGGTTAAGTTCGAGTTGACTGAAGAAAGTGCTAAAAAAGTTTTTGATCTTATTGAGAAGGAAAATTTTGTTGAAGATAGAAAGATTGAAATTGGTAAGTCTGAAGATAAGAGCGGGAAGGGGTTTGTAACCCCTTCCCCATGTTCACTAAATGGACATGAACAAAAGGACGGGGTTACAAACCCCGTCCTGCAGCCTACTATTTCTTTAGTAGCTTGGACAACAACTCCTTGGACACTTCCTTCAAATTTAGGATTGGCGGTTGGGAAAGATATTGAGTATGATGCTTATAAAAATTCTAATAACGAAGTTTATATTTTGGCAAAAAGTACAGTTGCTAAAAATAGAGTTTCCCAACCATTTCCAATTACCTTCCCAATAATCTTCTCCCTGTTTGGTGACGACACTTTTATAAAGTTATCTAGTTTAAAAGGCGCCGATTTAGTAGGTTTAAAATTCAGACCACTTTTCCCTTATTTAACAAATCACGAAAAAATTCAGAACAACAAAAAAGCCTTCACAATTCTTCACGGCGATTTCGTCACAACTGAAGAAGGAACAGGCATAGTTCATATGGCACCAGGATTTGGTGAAGATGACCAATTACTTTGCAAAGCCAACGGAATTCCAACCCTCTGCCCCGTTGACGAAGGTGGAAAATTCACTTCAGAGATTTTTGATTTAAATCACCCTTCCGCCGCTAACGCGGCTCCCTCCCTCTTTTTCAAAGAGGGCAAAAGCGCGGAAGCCTCCTTTGAAAAAGGAGGTGGATCAATCGCGCCAGCGATTGAGACGGAGGATTTATCGGGTCAAGTCTTCTCACTAAAAGGTCGCCAAGTTTTCGACACCAACGACGACATCATAAAATACCTAAAAGCCACAGGCGCTTGGGTAAAAACCGAACAATATCTCCACAATTACCCACATTGCTGGCGTACCGACACTCCACTTATTTACCGCGCCGTTTCTTCTTGGTATGTAAAAGTTACCAATTTCAAAGACCGCATGGTTGAACTAAACCAAGGAATTAACTGGATTCCAAACCACATTAAAGACGGACAATTTGGCAAATGGCTGGAAGGCGCTCGTGATTGGTCAATTACTCGCAACCGTTTCTGGGGCTGCCCTGTGCCTGTTTGGAAATCTGATGATCCACAATATCCACGCCTTGATGTTTACGGATCTTTAGAAGAAATAAGCAAAGATTTTGGCGTAAAAGTTGACAATTTACATCGTCCTTTCATTGATGAATTAACTCGCCTAAACCCTAACGATCCAACTGGAAAATCGAAAATGCGTCGCGTTACCGATGTGCTTGATTGTTGGTTCGAATCTGGTTCAATGCCTTACGCCCAAGTTCATTATCCGTTCGAAAATAAAGAATGGTTTGAACAAAATTTCCCTGCCGATTTTATTACTGAATA
>CAMDRL010000033.1 GCA_945906835.1 Rickettsia typhi | reverse complement strand
AAGGATCATACCATTAAGAACAGGATCTATAAAACTCTTCGTGAATTGGAGAATGCGGTTTGTAGATTTGTTAAGACATTAACGCCAGAAATTATTGGGAGTGTTTGTGGGGTTAGTTATATGGAATTATAAATGGGATTTGGTATAATCTCCAGATTTTGAATATACAAAAATTGTGTCATGGGTTTTTTGATAACAATTTTTACTTTCAGTTCCTCTAAAACCTTTATCCCATACAACCTCATTCATAAAATTATCCTCACCAAAAACCTCATCCAACAAAAATCTCAAATGATGGCTTTTGTGCCAATCGCAATGCAAATAAATTGAACCTTGTTCGCTTAAAAGTTCGCGAAGCAAAATCAATCTTTCATACATAAATTGTAAATATTCATCATTTTTCCACAAATCAGTATATTGCACTTGCTCAAAAAAACTTTGTTCTTCGCCTGCAAGTTTTTTTTCAATTCCACGAAGTTCAATTTTTTTGACATAATCAGCTTTTGAATCAAAAGGCGGATCAATATAAATTAAATCAACTTTTCCTCTAAAACCGCTTGTTAAAAGGGTCGAAAGACATTCTTTATTGTCGCCATGAAATAATAAATTATGCCAATTATCTTTTAAATTTTGATAATTAGGTTTGACGATTTCTTCTTGGTTTTGAATATTTCCAATTTTCTCAACCAATTGTGCGGGATAATTTTTAATAACACCAAGCGGCTTTTTACCTGCCCAATAAAGCATTGGTCTGCCTTTGATCTGTTGTTTTATGTTTATTTCTTGATTGTTAGCCATTTTTACTTTTTAAAATTTCTATTACCAATTTTTGATTTAGAGAAAATAATCAAAATAAATTAAATTTGCCTCGATTCCATCCCCTCAATCAACTCAAATTGCCTATGCGTGCTGATATTTCTATATTCATCAAGCGTAGCGCTCATTTTGCTATGTCCTAAATTTTGGCTCCACGCCTGATATTGCTCAAATCGCCGCAAGTTTTTTTTACCAAGCATGCTTAGTGTGTCTCGAAACGAGTGAGGATTGTAATAAGGAAGCTGACATTTTGCAAAAGAATTTTTGAATATTTCTCTAATTTGTGTTGTGCTTTTCCAGCCAATTGGTTCTAAGCCTTGTGCTTTAAAACAAAAATCTTTGTTATGCACTAATTTTGTTCTTGGAAAAAACTGGTCATTATCGCTGTAAAGTTTTTCTTCTCTCAAAAACTTAACCCAATCAATAACAATCTGCTCAATATCGTTGCCAATGACAAAAAAATTGGTGTAAATCAACTTTCCAAATTTGGTTTTAACACCGTCTTTAGGGTCTTGGTTGACTGATTTATGATAAATATCAACATGCTTTATTTTTAGCGTTGCAATTGCTGCATCTTGCGCTCCTGTGATAATTGTAAAGGCAATCAAGGCTATACCAAATCTTAAATCTTTAGATATGGTATAGATTTATTTTTACTCACCATTAGGTGCGCCGCACTTTGTGGGGATCCCCGATATACCAAATTAAAAAATATCAATAAATTTTAGATTTGGTATAAAATATTTTTTACTCTTCAGTAAGCTCTTTTTCATAATCACGAACTTTAAAATTTTTAGATAAATCAGCACAAAATCTTTTAAATATTTAGTGCTAATTTCTTCGTCAGAATCTAAATTACTAGGTTGGTCGCTGGTATTTTTTGGTTTCACAATTTACTATCCAATAATTTTAAGAAATTCTCAATACCAAAAAGAACAATGAAAGAGCCCATTCTTGGACCCTGATCTTGTCCAAGCAAAATTTGGTAAAGAGCTAAAAACCAATCACGCATGTTTTTTTCATAACCATGGTTCTTGCCAACGGAGAATACTATATTTTGCAACACTTGTCCATCATGAATTTGCTCTTGTGGTACATTTTTTATTACTTCTCTCAATTCTTTTAACGCCAAAACTTCTGCTTCCGTGGCTTCGCGGTATTTTTTATTTTTCTTAATAAAATCATCGTAATAATTAATGGCATTAATAACCATTTTTGCTAAAAGCGGTGAATTTTCTTTGGTTAATCCAGATTGATATTTTGAAATAAAACCCCAAAGAACCGAGTCATTTTCAGGGTTGCAGGCACTTGCCAAATTTAACAATAAAGAATAATTTAGATTAAAATTAATTGCTGGAATTTTGCCTTGATGAATGTGAAAAGCTGGGTTGTCAAGTTTCAACAATTCATCTTGTTTTTCATAACTTTGAGCAAAAGTTAAATATTCATCCATCGCCTTTGGAATCACATCGAAATAAAGTCTTTTAGCAGTTTTTGGTTTTTGATACATGAAAAGCGACATCGATTCAGCTGGCGCATATTTCAACCAATCTTCTACTGAAATTCCGTTACCTTTTGATTTAGAGATTTTTTCACCAGTGTCAGATAAAAACATTTCATAAGTGAAATTTACTGGCGGCTTGCCACCTAAAATTTCACAGACTCTACGATAAATTTTTTCATTTGGTTGATGATCTTTTCCATAAATTTCATAATCAACATCCAGCGTGTACCAGCGCGCTCCAAAGTCAATCTTCCATTGTAATTTACAATTGCCACCAGTTACAGGAATTTCTTTTTCTTCACCTTTATGGTTGATGTAAATGACTGTGCCTTTTTCTTTATTCACACCTTTCACGCCTTTATCAATAACAATGCCAGTTTCAGAATCAATTGGCATGAAGGGGCTGTAAGTTTCTTGACGCTCTCCACCCAAAGTTGGCAACATTAAATCCATCAATTCTTCATATTTTTCAAGCACGCGTAGCATTGTAGAATTAAATGCCCCTGATTTATATTTGTCAGTGGCGCTGATAAAATCATATTCAAAACCGAAAGAATCAAGAAAGGCTCTAAGGCGAGCATTCATGTTATGTCCATAAGATTCATGAGTTCCAAAAGGATCTGGAGTGGAAGTAAGTGGTAAACCTAAACTGGCACGCACCATTTCTTGATTTGGCACATTATCTGGCACCTTGCGTAAACCATCAATATCATCAGAAACGCAAAACATTTTAGTTGGAATTTCTGGCGCAATACAAGAAAAAGCATGACGCACAAAAGAAGTGCGAACCACTTCACCAAAAGTTCCAATATGCGGCAATCCAGATGGACCATAGCCAGTTTCAAAAAGCACATATCCTTTGGCTGGAGTTTTTCCACCAACTTTTTCCAAGATTCGGCGCGCTTCTTCGAATGGCCAAGATTTTGATTCTAAGTAAGATTTTTGTGAGATATTCATGTTTTTAGTTATGTTTTTGTAATAAAGAACAAAAAGCCGTTATCCTTGAATCAATAGGATTCAAGGATCTCTTTTGCTTCTGCAATAAAACTCATGAGATCCTTGACGCATAAGCGTCAAGGATGACAAGTTAGTTTTTAGTTTTTAATATTTTTAATTACTTTTATTTTAAAGTGCCAAGTAAAAAATTCTCCTCAACAGCAGAAATCTTAACTTCCAGAATATCACCAGATTTAATATCTTTAGGCCTATTTAGAATCTTCACATCCAAAAAATTCTCTGACTTAGAAAAATCGCCATTTTCCATAATCACGCTCAATTTTTTACCAATTTGTTTTTGCAAAAATTTCTGCAATTCCGCTTCACTTGTTTCACGCAGAATTTTCGCTCTTTCTTTAACAACCTTACCATTAACTGCTGGCATTTTGGCGGCTGGCGTGCCTTCGCGTTTTGAATAAGGGAAAATGTGATTAAAAATAATTCCCGCTTCTTTAATTAAGTTCACGCTATTTAAGAACATTTCATCGGTTTCCGTTGGAAATCCAGCAATAATGTCAGAGCCAAAAGTAATTTCTGGCCTTAATTTACGCATATTGGCGCAAAATTCTAAAACTTGCTCACAATTGTGGCGGCGTTTCATGCGCTTTAGAATTATATTATCTCCAGACTGCACGCTTAAATGCAAATAAGGCATGAAGCGCGGTTCATTTGCAATTAAATCAATAATTCCATCATCAATTTCAGCCACATCAATTGAAGAAAGACGCAATCTTGGAAGTTCAGGAACTAATTTTAACAATCTTTTAATCATTTGCGAAAGACTAATTGGCAACAACAAATCCTCACCATATCCTGAAATATCAACACCCGTCAAAACCACTTCTTTATGACCCGCAGCCACCATTTTTTTTACCTGCGTCACAATTTCACCAAAAGCCACCGAACGGCTATTGCCACGACCAAAAGGAATTATGCAAAATGTACAACGATGATTACAGCCATTTTGAATTTCTAAAAATGCTCTGGTTCTATTTTCAAAATATGAAACCAATTGTGGTGCGGTGTCTTTAACTGACATGATATCATTAACTACAATTTTTGCAGTTTCATTTTCGGTTAAAAAAAGTGCAGTAGATTTTTTAGTTTCAAGAAAAATTCTATCTTTGTGAGCAATATCATCATGAGATCCTTCGCTACGCTCAGGATGAAGGTTGGAGGTAATGTCATATTGAGCGAAGCGAAATATCTCTTGGGTTGTTGACGAAGTCTTGCCTATTTTTGAATAGTTCTCCGGATTAGACTTTTCAACATTTCCCAAAACCAAATCAACTTCTACCATCTTGGCATATTTCTGTGGATCAATTTGCGCCGCACAACCCGTAACTACAATTTTTGCTTGAGGATTTTTTTTGCGCGCCTGTCTAACAGCTTGTCGCAACTGCCTTTCTGCCTGAGAAGTAACGGCGCAACTGTTAAAAACAATAAGATTTTTTTGATCAGATTTTTTTAAAGCTTCTTTAATAGCTTCACTTTCGTAGGAATTTAAACGACAGCCAAAAGTAACAACTTCATTATCTCCATCTTTAATTTCTTCTGCTGTCATCTGCTAAAATAATATGATCAACAACTTTTTTTACACCACGAACTTTTGCAGCTAAAGATAACACCTTATTTTTTTCAATTTCATCTTGAGCAACGCCAAGGATATAAAAAGTTCCAGCCACAGTTGTAGTTTGATAATTTAAAGTAAGAATTTTTTTGTCAAAAAGCATTTTACTTTCAATTGCGGTTGTAATTGTGTAATCAGAAAAAGCAGCTGTGTAATCTTTGAAACGCACTTTTTTGTCATATTTCACCTGAATTTCATCAATAACTTCTTTTACACCCGCAACTTTCCAAGCCAATTCCGAAGCCAATTTCGCTTTTTTAGAATTTCTAACAATTCCAGTCAATAAAACTCTTCCCTCATTAACCGTTACATCAACTGAATTGCCATAATTTTTTAAGCCATTTCCTAAAAATTCCGAAGCAACTTTAGTAGAAATAACAATATCTTTTCTGGTATTAACGAAACTTTTATCACGCACCATAACCGTGCCAGTTGCTAATGAACCAACTACAACCGTTTCAACGCAAGAAGTTGTGGCAAGTAAAATGAATAAAGCAAGAATTGTAGAAAATTTCTTTGAAAAAAACATATTAAGATGGTTTGAACTATTGAAAATAAAAGCTGCAAAGATGAAGTTGAATCTAATTACAATAATCATTGATTGCAAATTATTTTTACCTTTCTAAATTGCATTTCATCTTGAATGTTTTTCCCCAAAGAAATTAGTTTAAATTAACCATAAAATTCTTACAATTTTTGGTTGTTTTTATGTTTCAAGATGATGATTTCGGAGTTTCTTAGACAAAAGTTTAATCCCATTTAAATTTAGTATAAGCGGGCGTAGCTCAGCGGTAGAGCACAACCTTGCCAAGGTTGGGGTCGAGGGTTCGATCCCCTTCGCCCGCTCCAAAATCTCATTTTTTATTTGCTTCATTCTTCCTTTGATCATTTTTTTGATTCCCCTGCCCTTGAAATTTTTTTCATCAATAAACATATTGAAAAATTAAGTCTTTAATAACCTAAGCAGTTTTTAAGACTTTTTTCTAATTTTATCCGTACGGATAAAATTAATATTATAATTATCAATTCTCTTGTTATCTGCCTTAATAGCTAATATCAAGTTCATCTTTTTAATTTAAATATGAAAAATGACACTTCTGAACTAAAAAATTCCAACCAACAAAAAGATATTAAAATAGAGAAATTTAAACTCTGTTTTAAAAATGCCAAACCACATTGCAAAACCATTTTCTCCTCAAAAATTTTTATTGCTGTAGCCTTTACAATGATTGGTATTTGTGGAACTGTTTTAGCAAAAAGCAAAGATGATCCACAGCAATATGTGGAAGCCTTTCCAAATAATCAAATATTCAACTTAATTCATGGCGATCCATTTTTTAATGACTATGGTATTTTTGCTGAAATGAGAGAAATGCAAAATAGAATGAATGATATTTTCGCTAATCATCAAAGACAAATGTCTCAAGCTTTTGAAGAAGTCAAAAAAAGTAACAATGCCACCAGAGCTTCAGTTTCTAAGAAGGAAGATGATAAAAATTACTATTATGAATTGAATTTTGCTGGCTTTAAAAAAGAAGATATTGTGGTAAGTATTAAAAATGATCTTTTGACTTTTTCTGCTGAAAAAAAGAAAGAATCCGATGATAAAAATAAGCAATCTTATTCTTCTAATTTTTATTATTCTTTTTCAATTCCCAAGAGGGATGAGAAGGTGGAGCCAGAGATTTCTAAGCAGGACGATAAGGTGGTGGTGAAGTTTGTTAAGAAATAGTATTTCGGAAAGAGCTTGTGACGAATACCTACACTAACCCCTCCTTAATAAGGAGGGGGATTCTTAAGCAACGAACCCAGGTTGTTGGACGAAAATAGCCGTTTAGGCTATTTTCTCCCTTGATAAGGAGGTTAGGGGAAGTATTCGTCACACAATCAGTTTAAAAAATTAAGAACTTCCAACAACATCCCTAATCACCATCTCCACATTCACCCTCAAATCAGGCACCGCGGTGCATTCAAAATCCCGACCAATATTCAAACCGCCAAGCAAATGAACTTTATCATTATTAGAACGAACCATCATAAAATCTTGCTGCAAAAGCCCTAATTCAATCATTTGATTCAATAAAGGATATTTCCTAGCATTAAATTCAAAACCCAAACAATTCACCAAATAATCAACCTCAAACTCTGCAAATTTAGTTTGAACAGAAATTTTATCTCCCAATTTCTGACATTTTTTCACACCACCTTCTACAATTTCAATTTGACCAGCAGCAATCATTTCCTCAATCAACTCTATTGAAGAAATTGGCGCGCGATGTCGAAAAATATTCCAATAAGGCATTAAACGAAAAAACAGTTTTTTATTTTTCTCATCTAAATTATACCAAAGCTTGTCTGTGGTTGATCTAATAGAATTAATAATATTTCGTAAATCAAATTGTGAATTTGATTTTAGAAAATTACGAATCTTCAAGCATAAAAATAATACACCCTTTTTTGCATCTTCGGCATCAATAAAATAAGGGCTTTTCTCAGATGATTTAATCAAATGTTTTTTAGGAAGATTGCCACGACGAGAAATAATAATAATTTTTCCAGAAAAGTTTTTCTTCTTCAAGCCAACTATGACATCAACAGTTGTAAGACCAGAGCCAATTAAACAAATTGTTTCATTGGTAAGAATTTTTTGATGAAACTCTAAAGCATCTTCATTCCATAAAGCTTTAATGAATTTTTTTGACTCTATTTCAAAAGGCAATTGTACCTGTTTAAAGCTAGTAGCCAAAAGAACTTCCGTAGCCTGAAATTGAATATTATTTTTTGTAGTAATTAAAAATTCATCAGAAATTGCCATCACTTCTTGATTCACAAATTCAAAATTTACACCATTTTTTTTAGCATTTTCTTGAGCTTTTTGGATAATTTCCTCAAGATATTCACCATAAATCTGACGCGCGACAAATCCGAATTTTCCGCTACTTTTCCAAATTTCAGAATGATTATTTTTTAAAAAATTTTCGAAAGATTCTTCGTAAGCAGCATCGTCACTAAAAGCACTCATATTTGCGACAGGCACATTAAGAATATAATGCGGAGAAAAAGGAGAGAAAGCAGCGCTCTTAAAATCACCTTGAGCTTTATCAAAAATCAGAATTTTATCTTTTTTATTGAGAGATTTTACTATATTGGCAAAGGCTAACTTGCCACAGAAACCAAAACCTACGATGGCAATTATTTTCATTTATTTACGAAATTACTCCTCTTGCTTACTATTTATTTTATTAATCAATTTTTGGGCTCTTTTCTGCATCACTTCGTTAATTTTTCTAATATTGCCGCTGGTGGTAACTGTAAAAATAAAAGGTAAAATTGCATGACATAATAATGCGATACTGGTTAGAAAAAGCCACATCGACACTATGAAAGCAAATAAAAGATGTTCAAAATAATTTTCTCCAGTTTCAATTAAATGGTGATTAAAGAAGTTAGTTTTCTTCATAAATTTTATATTTATTTTTAGTTTTGGAAATGGATTTATTTTTACCAAAACCGCTATTTAGTTGGAATTTTTATATTAAAGAAAAGATAAATTAAAAAGCTATGAATTATCTAAAGTCTTAAGACGGGTTTTTAGTCAAACTCCTATCAATCTCAACTTCTTTGTAAAACTCCTCACCAATTTTAATCTCTTCTCTACCCTTTTGCACACGCCACGAGTTATTATCTCGCAAAGAAAAAATACAGCCACAATATTCCTGTTTGTAAAATTCTTCTTTTTTAGCAATTTCATACATTCTTGCAGACCCGCCAGCCTTACGCCAATTGTAAGTCCAATAATCTACTCCATCATAATTTTTTGCCGCACGAATTCCACAATCATTAATTTGGTTCATATCTTTCCAGCGAGAAATACCAAGAGATGAAGTAATGGTTTTAAAGCCATTTTCAAAAGCATAAAGTGCCGTTCTTTCAAAGCGCATATCAAAACATTTGGTGCAGCGTAAACCTCTTTCTGGCTCCCATTCTAAACCCTTGGCGCGCCTAAACCAATCTTGCACATCGTAATCAACATCAATGAAGGGAATTTTTAATTTATCAGCAAAACGCTTATTTTCATTTTTGCGAATTTCATATTCTTTTTTTGGATGAATATTAGGATTGTAAAAGAAAATAGTTTGATCAATTCCAGATTCCTGCATGCGCTGCATTAAGTCGCCAGCGCAAGGCGCACAACAGCTATGCATTAAAACTCGATTGTCATTTTCAGCACTTTCGGGTAAAGTTAGTTTGTAAGTATATTCTTCTACTTGATTAGTCATGTTTGGAATTTAATTTATCAATCTAGTTAATTTATTTTGTCACTGCCCACGACGAGGGGAATCCAGTCTTATTTGCTACAAACTGGATTCCCACCACCGCTGGCAGTGACGAGGCTGTAACCTATTCACATCAAACAAAATGCCAGAACTTCCAGAAGTTGAGACCATCCGTCGCGGAATTAGCGGCTTAGTTGGTAAAAAAGTAAAAACAGTTTTTAGATCAAACAAGAATTTGCGCATAAAATCAACTGATGATTTAACAAAGTTAGTCAATGCCAAAATCACCAAAATTGATCGCAAAGCGCGTTATTTGATTATTGATTTTAGTAACTCTCACAGCCTGATAATTCATTTGGGAATGAGTGGACGCATTACAATTGCAGATAAATTTCAAGAATTAAAACATGATCATTTTGCCTGTAAATTTGATGATGATTCTTGGTTAATATTCAATGATACAAGGCGTTTTGGTTTTGTAGATTTAATAGAAACCAAAAATTTAAAAACTCACAAAATGCTTGCAAAGCTTGGACCAGAACCACTTTCAGATGAGTTCAATTTCAAATATCTTAAAGAAAAATTATCTTCCAAAAAGATGAATATTAAAACCACCATGATGGATAATGAAATTGTAGTTGGAGTTGGCAACATTTACATCAATGAATCACTTTTCGACGCCAAAATTTCTCCTCTAAAAAATGCCAATTATTTAAGTGAAAAAGAAATAAAATTCTTAATTGTTTCAATAAAAAAAACCATCGCTACAGCCATAGATTTAGGAGGCTCTTCAATTAGTGATTATGTTGACTCTAAAGGAGATTTGGGAAATTTTCAGAATAGTTTCAAAGTTTACGGCCGAGCTAATGAAAAAAATTCCAAAGATTTGGAAGGAAAATGTTTGCTTTGTAAAAATTTAATCAGAAAGATAAAACAGAATGGTCGTTCCAGCTTTTATTGTCCTAAATGCCAGAAGTAATCATCTTTGTCATTGTAAAGCGAAAGCGAAGAATCTTGTGCAACTCATGAGATGCTTCACTTTGTTTAACATGACGCCACCTATCCTGAGCGTAGCGAAGGATCTCATGCAACAAATTTGATTTTAATAACTATGAAAAAAATTCTTACTTTAATTTTCACTACTTTTTTATTTTCTTCCTGTGCTTTTTTAGAAAATCAGACATTATCAGAAGTCAAAAATAATACAGAAGAAACTACAATAAATGGCTTTGTAAATGGCAGCGAAGATATTCCGCTTCTTAAAAGCCTAACTCAAGTTAATGAAGAAATTTTAGGATTTGATTCAAGCTCTGGAAGTATTTCTGCCACAAATTATAAAAGCGAAATAGACTTAGAAAAAGTAAAAAACTTTTATTATAAGACCTTGCCTCAACTTGGTTGGAAGCTTAAAGAAAAGAAATTAGAAAAACTTGTTTTTATTAGAGGAAATGAAAAAGTTGAGATTAATTTTGTTAATGAAAATGGTGATGATTTAGTAAAATTTTTTATCTCTTCAACTTTGTAATATTTTTTACACCATTTTAACTTTAAAATATCATTAAATAATACCATTTTAACCTGAAAACACCCATTTTCTTCAAAAAAATTATGAGCAGAAATTGCGACGAAAATGGGCGTTTTCAGGTTAAAATGGTATAAGCTCTACTCCACATAAACATGATTTAATTCCAGCCCTCTTTGAGACCTATCATAGACAATCTCATAAGCGGCTTCAATATTTCTAGCAAATAGCTCTGTATTG
>CAMDRL010000032.1 GCA_945906835.1 Rickettsia typhi | reverse complement strand
TCAAGGGGAGGGTGATTAATAGCATCTTCCAAAATTTTTAAACCTTTCTCTAAAGTCTCACGAAATTTTTCTTCTTCATTTTTTAAAGTATCAATAATTGTATCACGAGCTATTGATAATTCTGGATAGGCGGTGCCCATTTCTTTGATTAGGGAATCAACTAATTTATACATTACTGCTTGTTTGGCACCAAGCTTGTGAATTTGGCGCATGGCACGGCGCATGATGCGGCGAAGTACATAACCTCTGCCTTCGTTGCTTGGCATTACTCCGTCGGCGATTAAAAAGCAGGAAGAGCGGAGGTGGTCGGCGATTATTTTTAGTTCTGGTTTTGTTGTCATAGTTTTTTTTAAGTACTAGGGGGTGAGTTGTATTTTTTAGTTTGAAGTTTTGATTTCTACCGCCCCTAACCCCTCCTTATCAAGGAGGGGAACTATTTCGAGTTCGGTGCGTCAGCATCCCCCTCCTTGATAAGGAGAGGTTAGGGGCGGTAGACAATGCAAATTCGGTCTTAAATTAGTCTACCAAACTAATCAATATTTCCATAACAGGTCTTTTTCCCATTAAATCTTCAAAAATTTTCAAAATTTTTGAACGCAAAGCTTTTTCAACTGCTGGTAAAATTTTACCATCTTGCAATTTTTTCTGTTTTTTCTTCAAGAATTGCAAACCTTTATTACTCTTCAAATCAAGCTCTTTGGCTCTTTGTTTTAAGAAAAAGCGAATTTCATCTTGAATGAAATGTTCAGTTTCGTGGTCACCTTTTAAATCATAAGAACCAACGCAAATTATTTTTGGTTTTGCCACTAATTCCAAAGAATTATTAACCGCCAAAGCAATAATCACCGCGCCAGCATCTTGTAGTTTGCGTCTTTCTCTAATAACTTCACCTTTTAAATCTAAAAGCTGTCTGCCATCGACGCCGAAATAGCCTGATTTTACAAAACCAGCAATAGCGCATTCTTCTTGGAAATTTTCTTCACATAATTTAACAGCTAAGCCATTTTCAATTTGAATAACTTTTGGAACGCCACAAGCAGTTGCAAGTTCAGCGTGAGTCTTAGTGTGTAAAAATTCACCATGAACTGGAATGGCAACTTTTGGTCTGGCTAAAGCATACATTTCACGCAGCTCTTCTTGAGAAGGGTGACCTGAAACATGAACGAAATGATCTTTTTCAGTCATTACATCAATTTGTTTTTTTGCTAAAGCATCAAAAAGTCCAAAGATTTTTTTCTCATTTCCAGGAATAATTTTTGAAGAAAAAATCATTAAATCGCCAACTGTGAAGCGAATTGATGGATGAATATCAAGAGCAATTTTTTTCGCTGCAGCATTAGGCTCGCCTTGGCATCCTGTACAAAGAACTAAAATTTCTTTCTTGTCAAAAAACTTCATTTCACGATCAGAAATGAAATCAAAATCTTCCATGAAATAACCACTTTTTTTACCAACTTCGTAAATGCGATGTAAAGAAAATCCAGCTAAAACAATTTTTCTGCCAGTGTCTTTGGCAATTCTTGCAATTGTGTGAACTCTGGCAATATTTGAGGCGAAAGTTGTAACGCCAACTAAGCCTTTTCTGCCTTCAATTAAAAGTTTTAACGAGTGATAAAGGTCGCCCTCTGATTTAGAGTGTCCTTCATTTAAAGCATTTGTTGAATCACAAATTACGGCTAAAAATTTTCCTTCATCGCCATATTTTTTGATTAATTCTTTTTCAGAAACTTCGCCAACTACAGGATTTGGATCAAATTTCCAATCGCCAGTATGCAGAACATTTCCTTGAGAAGTCTTGATAATTAAGGCTTTCATTTCAGGAACTGAATGAGTCAGTCCTAAAAATTCAATTTTAAATGGGCCAATTTCTAACTCTTTAGAATTGTCAATAAGGCGAATTGGCACCTGTTTGTCTAATTTAAATTCTGCTAACTTAGAGCGTAGAAAATTTGCGGCTAAATTTGAGGCGTAAACTGGAACTTCAAGTTCGCGCCATAAATGCTGAACAGCGCCTAAGTGATCTTCGTGAATATGAGTTACAATAATTCCTAGAAGATTTTTTTTGTGTGCTTTAATGAAAGAAAGGTCGGGTGCTAACATGTCAATTCCTGGAACATCCGAGGCGAAGCCAACACCAAGGTCAACCATGATCCATTTGCCATCAAGGTGATAAAGGTTAACATTCATACCAATTTCATTGGCACCACCCAGAGGTAGAAATAGTAAGCTGTTGTGGTATTTTTTTAAGTTTAAGTCCATTTTGTTTTTTTGGGTTTTTAAAGTTTAACGGTAAGCTAACAATCCTTTTTCACTGCCCGCGGTGGTGGGAATTCAGTTTTTAAATAAGCACTGAATTCCCACCACCGTGGGCAGTGACAAGATACTTTACCGGTTCATCAAATAAACAAGCCTTAAGCCATCTAAAGTAAGATCTGGCTCATGATGATTAATAGTTTTTGATAAAGCTTCTTTGAAAATGTCAGCAAGTCCACCTGTAATAATTCTGGTGGTTTTTGAGCCATATTCTTTTTCAATTTTTTCAATCATGCCTTCAATTAAAGAAATATATCCAAAGTAAACTCCTGAATTCATTGCTTCAACTGTGTTTTTGCCAATAACATTAGCTTGTTTTTTAACAGAAATTTTTGGCAATTTGGCAGTCATATCATGTAAAGCTTTTAAAGACAAAGTTATTCCTGGAGAAATTGCGCCTCCTAAATATTCGCCATTATTTCCAACTACATCGAAAGTGGTGGCTGTACCAAAATCTACAATAATTAAATTTCCACCAAATTTTTTATAACCCGCAACGGAGTTAATTAAACGGTCTGCACCAACTTCATTTTTGTTTTTTATCTGTATATCAATATCAAGTTTTACATCGTATTCACCAACAACTAAAATTTTGCAATTAGTAAATTTCTTTACTGCTTCAAGAATTTTTGCGGTAAGGGTAGGGACAACGGATGCTATAATTGCTCCTGAAATTTGTAAACAATCAATTTTTTCTGTAAGAAAAAGCTCGATTAAATCAACAGCGTAATCATCGATAGATTTATTGGTATCGGAAATAACGCGCCATTTATTAGTTAATTTTTCACCTTTAAAAAGCCCAACAACTATGTTGGTATTACCAATGTCGAAAGTTAATATCATTGTTTTTGATTCTCTTAGAATTCCAGATCTTGTCATTCTCGCCTAATTGGGAATGACAAGAATCTTAATTTATTTTAACTTCTTGCAAGAATCTGCGATTCTTTGCATAGCATTTTTCAAAAATTCATCACTTGCAGCGTAAGAAATTCTAAAGAAGCCTTCTAATCCAAAAGCAACTCCTGGAACAACTGCAACTAAAGCATCTTCAAGTAAGAAAGCAGAAAAATCATTGTCATTTTCAATTACTTTTCCAGCTGGAGTTTTTTTGCCAAATAAGCCCAAGCAAGATGGAAACACATAAAATGCACCATTTGGTGTGTTGCACTCAATGCCATCAATGGCATTAAGCATTGAAACTACCATGTTGCGGCGATTTTCAAAAATTTTCGCATTAGTTCTTAAATAATCATGAGTGGCGCTTAAAGCCTCAACTGAAGCGGCTTGACTAATTGAGCAAGGGCTGGAAGTGCTTTGAGATTGAATCATTGACATGGCTTTGATTAATTTTTCAGGGCCAGCGCCGTAACCAATTCTCCAGCCAGTCATGGCATAGGCTTTAGAAACGCCATTAATTACTAAACAGCGATCTTTTAATCTTGGCTCAACTTGTGCAATTGTAGAAAATTTTAAACCATCAAAAATTAAGTGTTCGTAAATATCATCAGCCATGATATGAACTTGCGGATGTCTCAATAAAACTTCTGCTAAAGCTTTTAAATCATCAGCACTGTAGCATGCGCCAGTTGGATTGCTTGGAGAATTTAAAATTATCCATTTAGTTTTTGAGTTAATTTTTGCTTCTAAATCTTTAGGTGAAATTTTAAAATTAGTGGCAGCAGTTGAATCAACAATTACAGGAGTCCCACCCGCAAGTAAAACCATGTCAGGATAAGAAACCCAATAAGGTGCTGGAATAATAACTTCATCTCCAGCATTTAAACTGGCAACTAAAGCGTTGTAAATAACCTGCTTCGCACCAGTGCTAACAATTATTTCTGAAGCTTTATATTCCAAAGAATTTTCTCTTTTGAATTTTTCAATAATAGCTTTTTTAAGAGCGGCAGTTCCGTCAACTGCCGTGTATTTTGTGTCGCCTTTTTGAATTGCCTTAATTGCAACTTCTTTGATGTGATCTGGAGTATCAAAATCTGGCTCTCCCATCCCAAGTGAAATAATATCTTTGCCTGAAGCCTTTAATTCTGCGGCTTTCATTGAAATGGCAATTGTTGGGGATGGTTTAATGTTACTTAGAGAATTTGCTAGAAATGACATATTTTGAAAGTTTTGTTTTGTCTTAAGGGTAATTGCTAAAAATCACTTTTACGATCATTGACTTTTGCGGGGCGGTTTATATTTTGAAGACTTCTTTTTGTCAACAAATCTAAAATTTTTGCGTATGGTCGGTAAAGTTGGAACTAATCCACTATTCTTAGGATTGACTAGACCCGCTATGTTATTGGGGGTTAGTTATAAATTTGCCGCTCTTAACGGGTTGGCTTCGCTTTTAACATTCGTTATCACTTCTAAGTTTTTTTATCTTTTGGTTTTATTGCCGACAACTCATATGATTGCTTGGTTTATTTGTTTAAAAGAACCAAGATCGATTGAGTTGATGATGGCAAAATTTTCAAAATGTAATATTTGCAAGAACCGCTCATATCATGGCGGGACTAATTCTTATGATGTTTATTAAAAAAATATGACATCTTTGCCCCGTGTGGCGCAAACTGGAGTATTAATTTAAAATTAAATTTTTCAAAAGTCGGATGAATTTTTATCCAACATTTTTATTTCTATCACATGCATAAATACAGAACACATAATTGCTCACAGTTAAATAAATCAAATGTTGGAGAGGTGGTTAAACTTTCTGGCTGGGTTCATTCTAAAAGAGATCACGGTAGTTTAATTTTTATTGATTTGCGTGATCATTTTGGCATTACGCAATGTGTAATTGATCAACAAAATACTTCTTTAAATCTTGATGAAATTTCGGCAATTAAGCTTGAATCAGTAATTTTAATTACAGGCAAAGTTGCGGCGCGCGGCACAGAAGCTGTGAATCCAAATATTAAGACTGGTGAAATTGAAGTTCGTATTGAAACTTTAAATATTGAATCTTTGGCGCAGCAAATTCCTTTTCAAATCAACGATCACGAAAATTATCCAGAAGAACTTCGTTTAAAATATCGTTTTCTCGATCTTCGTCGTGAAAAAACTCACAATAATATTAAGTTGCGCAGCCAAGTAATTTCTTACATTCGTCATCAAATGACGCAGCAAGGATTTTTGGAAATTCAAACACCAATTTTAACTGCTTCATCGCCTGAAGGGGCGCGTGATTATTTGGTGCCAGCTCGTTTACATCCCGGAAAATTTTACGCACTTCCACAAGCACCACAACAGTTTAAACAGCTTTTAATGGTTGCTGGTTTTGATCGTTATTTTCAAATTGCGCCATGTTTTAGAGATGAAGATTTGCGCGCTGATCGCAGCCCTGAATTTTATCAGCTAGATATGGAAATGTCTTTTGTAACTCAAGAAGATGTTTTTGGTGCAATTGAGCCAGTTTTGAAATCAGTTTTTGAAAAGTTTGGTGTTAAAAAAGTTATCGATCAAAAATTCCCTCACATCACTTACGAAGATTCTATTTCAAAGTACGGAATTGATAAGCCTGATTTAAGGAATCCAATTGTAATTTCAGCAGCTAATGAAGTTTTTGCTGGTTCGGAATTTTCGATTTTTGCTAAGGCAATACAGCAGGGTGCTTTTGTGCGTGCAATTCCTGCGCCAAAATGCGCTTCTCAACCAAGATCATTTTTTGATAAGATGATTGAATTTGCTCAGGCTAATGGCGCCAAAGGTTTGGCATATATTTCTTTTGATGAAAATGGTGAAGGAAAAGGTCCAATTGCTAAATTTTTAACTCCAGAAAAATTAGCTTTATTGAAAAAATCTGCTGGTCTTGAAAATGGCGATGCGGTTTTCTTCTCTTGTGGAAAATATTTGGAAGCCTCTAAATTAGCAGGTTTGGTGCGTATTAAACTGGGAACAGATTTAGGTTTGATTGATGAATCAGTTTATAAATTCTGCTGGATTGTTGATTTTCCAATGTTTGAGATGAATGAAGAAAGTGGTAAAGTTGAATTTTCTCACAACCCCTTCTCAATGCCACAAGGTGGTTTGGAAGCCTTGAATTCAAAAGATCCTTTGATGATTAAAGCTTTTCAATATGACATTGTTTGTAATGGCGTTGAATTATCTTCAGGTGCAATTCGTAATCATAAACCAGAAATTATGTATCGTGCTTTTGAAGTTGCGGGATATGGCAAGGAAGTTGTGGAAAAAGAATTTGGTGCCATGCTTAACGCTTTCAAATTCGGCGCTCCTCCGCATGGTGGATTAGCTCCCGGAATTGATCGTATTGTTATGTTGCTTGCTGACGAACCAAATATTCGTGAAGTGATTCCATTTCCAATGAACGGTAAAGCTCAAGATTTGATGATGGCAGCGCCAGCCAATGTTTCTGAAAGGCAGCTTAAAGAGTTGAATGTTGAACTTAGCAAAAAAGCTAAGGATTTGTTGAATAGTTAAAAGATCATGCAAAATAAATTTTATCTTACTGAAAAATTGCCGCCTTATATTTTTGCGGCAATGTATAAATTAAAAACTGAAGCTGCGGCAAAAGGTCTTGAAATTATTGATTTTGGTATGGGAAACCCTGACTGCTCACCTCCAAAACATGTGATGGAAAAGCTTGCTGAATTATCTCAAGATCCAAAACTTTTTGGCTATTCAGTTACGGGCGGCATTGATGTTTTAAAAAAATCAATTTGCGAATATTATCAAAGACGCTTTCAAGTTGAGCTTGATTACAACTCAGAAAGCCTTGTGACAATTGGTGCTAAAGAAGGAATTGCCAGCTTGGCAACTGCAATTTCTGATGCAAATAATTACATGATTGTGCCTTCTCCCGCTTATCCAATTCACACTTTTGCTTTTGCAATTTCTAAAAGTAATGTGGTGCATTTAAACGCTTTAAGTGGCGTGGAATTTTTGAGTGAATTTAAAAAATATGTAGAAAAAGCTGAGAAAAAACCTTTAGCGGTTATCGTTAGTTTTCCTTGTAACCCAACAACTGAAATTGTTGGTTTGGACTTTTATGAAGAGATGGTCGATTTTTGCAAGAAACATAAAATCTATATAATTTCAGATATTGCTTACTGTGAGCTTTATTTTAATGAAAAAGATAAACCTCATTCAATCCTTGAGGTTAAAGGCGCGAAAGATATTGCGATTGAATTTTCTTCAGTTAGTAAAAGTTATTCAATGGCGGGTTGTCGCGTTGGTTTTGCAGTTGGAAATAAAGATTTAATTGCCTCACTTTACAAAATAAAATCTTATCTTGATTACGGATCTTTTAATCCGTTGCAAATGGTTGCGGCGGAAGCTTTATCAGAAAAAAGTAACGATTATTTGGTTGATTTGCGCCAAAAATATAAATCTAGAGGTGAATTTTTAGTTAATCTTTTGCAAAAAGAATTGGGTTGGAATGTTGAAAAACCTAAAGCCAGCATGTTTATTTGGACCAAATTACCAAAAGAATTTTCTCATTTTACATCTTTTGAATTTTGTCAAAAAATGATTGAAGAAGTTGGTGTGGTGATGTCTCCGGGAAGCAGTTTTGGTGCTAATGGCGAAGGTTTTGTTCGTATGTCTTTGATTCATGACGAAGAAAATATGAGAAAAGCGGTGGCAAAAATGAAGATGTTTTTTCAAAAGTCTTAAATGATTAATTTTAAAGTCCTAACAATATTTCCAGAACTATTTCCTGGACCACTAGGGATTTCAGTTACTGGATCTGCTTTGCAAAAAAATCTTTGGCAAATTGAGGCAATTAATATTCGTGATTATGCCAAAGATGAAAGAGGAACTGTAGATGATGCGCCTTATGGAGGAGGTGCTGGAATGGTATTTAAAGCTGATGTGGTGGCTGATGCAATTGAATCCGCTTTAGCCTCTTTTGAAAAAGGAGGTGATATTGCCCAAAAGGCAATGGTGGAGGATTTAAGAGACTCGTCAATAAATCACCCGTCAACGCCACAAGGTGACGCCACCCTCTTTTTCAAAGAGGACTACAAAAAACCAAAAATAATTTACCTCTCGCCACGCGGCAAAAAATTTACCCAAAAAAAAGCACAAGAATTAGCCAAGAAATCAGAAATTATTTTACTTTGTGGGCGCTATGAAGGCGTTGATCAAAGAGTTTTAGATGAGTTTGAAATAGAAGAAATTTCAATTGGTGATTATGTTTTAAGTGGTGGTGAAATGGCAGCTTATGTTGTGATTGATGCAATTCTAAGAAATGTTGATGGCGTGCTTGGCGCTGACGAATCTTTGTTAGAAGAGTCTTTTGGTTCAAAAGAAAATTCTGAATTTGAAAATCTTTTAGAATATCCTCATTACACAAGGCCGCAAGAATGGAGAGGAAGAGAAGTGCCACAAATTTTGACTTCGGGGCATCATAAGAATATTCAAGCTTGGCGTAAGGAGATGGCGATTGAGGTTACTAAAAGGAATAGGCCCGATCTTTTTGGGGAAGGGTGATTAGTGAAGTGTGATTAGTCTTTTATAAATTTTTAGGTTGGAGTGCGTATTATCTACCGCCCCTAACCCCTTATCAAGGAGGGGAACTGCTCCAAGTTCGGTTTAGATCCCCCTCCTTGATAAGGAGGGGTTAGGGGCGGCAGATAATACACATTTGGTCTTCAAATATTACAAACTATTCAAGCTTACTTCTTCTCAGAATTACCAGATGAAATCTTCCTAGTTCCACCAGTTGGTCTAGGCTTCCTCTCAGTTGATCTTTCTGGTCTAGTTCTTGTTGTCTTAGCCTCAACTTTCACCTCAAGCCTTCTTTCTTTATTTTGAGGTCTAACCTTATTGTGAGGTTCAGATTTTTTATGAGGATTTTCCTTATTTGGCGCAACAGCAGTTTTTTTGCCTTTAAACAAACTAATTATAAAGCTAAAAATTCCACCTTTTTTCTTAGATTGAGTTGTTTGTTTAAAATTTTGACCCTGTTTCTTATTATGTTGAGGTCTTTTGTTATTCTTGTTCATATTTAAAATTTCTGGTTCTTTGTTATTATTCAATTGCGTTTCTTTATTGTTGTTTTTATGAAGTTTGTCATTCTCTTTTTTATGGTCTTTCCTTAAATCTAACTTTGCACTTTTTTCAGAAAAGGGATGTGAGTTATCAACTGGAATTTTGAAATTGATAACTTTTTCAACCGCTTGTAATAATTTGTCATCATGTGGATCACAAAACGAAATTGCCACGCCTTGTCTTCCAGCCCTTGCAGTTCTGCCAATTCTATGAACATAACTTTCTGGATCAGAAGGAATGTCGTAGTTAATTACATGAGTAATTGCTGGAATGTCAATACCGCGCGCCGCAATGTCAGTTGCAACCAAAACTTGAATCTTTCCATCACGAAAATTCACCAAAGCCTTTTCGCGCGCGCCTTGAGTTTTATCTCCATGAATTGCCGCAACTGAAAAACCATTTCTTTCCAAAGATTCTTCAATGCGATCTGCTCCATGTTTGGTTCGACAAAAAACCAAAACGCTGGTAGCATCTTTTTGTTTTAAAATGCTTCTAAGCAATTTTGGCTTATCAATATTTTCAACAAAATTAATTTTTTGATCAATGCGATCAACCGTTGTAGATTGTGGTGTTACCTCAATTCTAATTGGATCTTTCAAAATTGAATTTGCCAAATCAGTAATTGTTGCAGGCATGGTTGCTGAGAAAAAAAGTGTTTGTCTTTTTTCTGGAATGCGGGAAATAATTTTTTTAATGTCATTAATAAAACCCATATCAAGCATGCGATCAGCCTCATCTAAAACAAGAATTTCTAATTGCATTAAACGAATGTAACCTTGATTCATCAAATCCATTAATCTTCCCGGAGTGGCAATTAAAATATCAACGCCACGCTGCAAAGCCATCACTTGTGGTTTCTCACTAACTCCACCATAAATTACGGCATAACGCAAATTTAAATCTTTGCCATAGGCTTCAATATTTTCAGCAATTTGCGAAGCCAATTCTCTGGTTGGAGTTAAAATTAAAGCACGCACATTGCCACTTTTAACTGAAATATTGCTGTTAAAAAGATTGTGTAAAATTGGTAAAGAAAACGCAGCAGTTTTGCCAGTTCCAGTTTGCGCAATACCTAAAATATCTTTTCCAGCAAGTAAGTGTGGAATAGCTTGAAGCTGAATTGGAGTGGGGGTGGTATAGCCTTTATTTTCAAGGGCTGTAAGAATTTTAGGATTTAAATTTAAATTTTTGAAAGATGTCATTTTATTAATTATTTTTTGGAAATTTGTCTGGTGTTTATTTGAGGAGTTATTATATGAAGAGTATCTTCCTGTCAGATGTTAAATTTTTATCATCACCTTAAACACCACAACCTAAACAATTACACAGCAAGTAATTTCTAAATACTACATCAATAATTTTTAAGTTAGAAAAAAATCTAAGCAGCGCAAGATTTATCTTATAATCTGCTTTTAAATTTTTTAGCAAGACCGTCAATAGTTAAGATTCGTGGACTATTATTCGGTTTTATATCAGGTTCCAAGACTTTAGAATCGTCAACCCCAAAAAACGCCGCATAACCCTTAATCCCTTCAAGCAAATTCTCAATAGCTTTAGACCTTATTTCTTGTTCTTTTGAACCTTTCTCTAATTTCCCAAAAAATGTATTGATAATATTAGCATCAGGATTTTCTTTCTTCCATTGATTAAATTCTTCGCTATTACCAACCGATAAAGCAATCACAATATCAGTACAAGAAAGCTTCTCAATAACAGATTCATTATTATTTCGACCAATAAGTTTTTTCACAAGCTTAGGTAAAGAATTTCTAACAGCTCTTTCTCTGTCTTTAGCAATCTCTTTCA
>CAMDRL010000031.1 GCA_945906835.1 Rickettsia typhi | reverse complement strand
TCCATTAACTGATTTTAAGCCATCCATACAATCACCAAAAGCGCCAACTCCAGGCAAAATGAAGCGATTGCCCGATTTAATTTCAGCAGGATTTTTAGATATGACAATTTCTTGATTTTCTTTTACAGCGCTAAGTGCATTAAACACAGATTCTATATTGCCCGAGCCATAATCAATTATGATGGTTTTCATGTGTTTTGAGTTTTATGCAACGAAATATTGTTCCTGCTTTTTCAGCTTGGTTAATTTGCGATGTAGCTTTGGATTAATAATAGAATTGTCAAATTCAAGAGAATTGCTCTTGCATTCATCTGTCAGATTTTTTACGAAACGCATTTTAGCATTAGCACAACCATCTCCAAAAGTTAGTCCAACAAATTCATAGCCTCTTGTTTTAAGATTTTCTACTAACCAATAATTAGCGTTTAAAGCTATGACAAAAGTGAATAATAGCTCGACTAAAATTTTGTTGAATCCAGAAAGAATAGCATTGGTATCAAGAGCGACAAAAACAACGTTTACAATCAATAAAGCAAAGGATTCTTTCCACATTTTGTGATATAAAAACCAGAAAATACTGAAAAAAAACGCCAGCCAAGAGAAACCTTCCTTGAGAAGAATTACATCTTCTATTTTTCCTTCTTTATTTTTTTTGATTAAGGCGTTGTAAAGTTTCATGAAGAGAAATATTTGAAAGGCATTTCGCCTTTTACTTCAATTTCTAAGAAAACAGGAATATGTCAAAACGACATAATCCTGCTACTTAAATTATACAGCTAAAGCTTTTTTAGCTTTTTCAACAATCTTAGCAAAAGCTTCTGGCTCTCTAATTGCAAGATCAGAAAGAACTTTACGATCAAGATCAATATTAGCTAACTTTAAACCATTAATGAATTTAGAATAAACTAATCCATGAGGTCTAACAGCAGCGTTAATTCTTTGAATCCAAAGCGCTCTAAAATCTCTTTTTTTAGCTCTGCGATCACGATATGCATAGCGAAGAGCTTTTTCAACTTTCTCAATTGCAATACGAAAACAGTTCTTTGCTCTACCACGGTAACCTTTGGCAAGCTTTAAAATCTTTTTGTGTCTAGCTTTTTTAGTGACACCTCTTTTTACACGACTCATATTTTTCCTTATTTTTAATTTAGATTCTGCTGCACAAGAACTTTTAATTTAGCTCTGCTGCGCGAAGAACAGGTAGATTAGCGATTATACGGCATTTTATGCTTTAAAATGCTGTGAGCATGACCTTCAGAAAGAACTGCTTGGTTGCGAAGCTGCCTAATTCTTTTGTTGCTCTTCTTACCTAAATTATGCCTTTTTCCGGCTTGTTTGTGGACAATTTTACCTGTCCCAGTAACCTTGAGTCTCTTCTTGGCACCGCTGTTTGTCTTCATTTTTGGCATATCGTTTTGGTTTAATTAAAGTTATTATTTAGACACCGTTAGGTAACAGTGTCTTGGCAAGTTCAAAGGTAGAAAGCCTTAACCTATGAACTATAAAAATCACGCCGTAGCTTAAAAAACAGGCGGATGGTGGGATTGATAGGACTCGAACCTATGACCAAGACGTTATGAGCATCCTGCTCTAACCAACTGAGCTACAATCCCGTGGGAATCTCTAGGCTCCTAATCGCTTTTCTCGCTTTTTCAAAGCTCGAAGACGATTTGGAGACTGGGTTTGCGTCGCTTTCGCTCCTTCACCCGTTTTTTTTCTAAAAATGTGCGTTAAGCACATTTTCTTAACGAAAAAACCTGAACTACAATCCCAAAATCTTACGAAAAATTTGGAAAAATTAAACGAAAGGGTGGCACAAGATATAAGTGAAATGCTTTTTTGCAAGGAATTTTTCCATTACTGCTTAGCCACGCCAACTAAAGCTGGACGAATTAATCTATCAGAAACCAAATATCCAGCTTGTACAACTTGAATCACATCACCTTCTTCAGCGCTTGAGCCTTCTGTTCTGTCAAGGTGAGCAATTGCCTCATGAAAATTATGATCAAATTTTTCATTAAGCGGATAAATTCTTTTGATTTGATTTTTTTCTAAAACTTTAACCAATTCTTTTTTGGTCATTTCAATGGCATTGAAGAAGTTTTTAGTTGCTGCGCATTTTTCAATTTCTTGCAAGGGTGCGTTGTCGGCTGCTAGAAAAAAATTTTCCACCACCACAACTAAATCACTAGCAAAGCCAGAAACCGCATATTTTGAAGCTTTTTCTACATCTTCGCGAGACCTTCTTCTGACATTATCAATTTCTGCCAAAGTTCTTAATAATTTATCATTTAAATCAGTAATTTTATTTTCTAATTCAGAAATTTTTTTCTCAGCCTGATCAAGCGGATTTTCTTGCACATTTGCCTGTTCTTGATTTTGAAATTGCTCTTGCGAAGCTTGATTTTCAGATAAGTTTTGGTTGTCATTTTCTTGCATTTTTTTTGAGCTCCTAAAGTTTTTGAATATGACTTGGTATTAATTTCTTTCAAGATATGAATCACCTGAACAATATTCAAGTAGAGAAATTTCGTTGCTTTTATTTCTTTAAAATATTTTAATATATTTTCTTTACACAACAGTTAAAAACTGCAAATCAAAAACTAAAATCAAAAAACATGTCAGATAAAATCCTTGATCAGGCTAATTACTTGGTTCCAATGGTAATTGAGCAAACCTCAAAAGGAGAAAGATCTTTTGATATTTATTCGCGCCTTTTAAAAGAAAGAATCATCTTCTTGTCTGGACAAGTTAACGATCAAGTCTCTTCTTTAATAGTTGCTCAGCTGCTTTTCTTAGAATCTGAAGATCCAAAAAAAGACATTTATTTTTATATAAATTCTCCAGGGGGAATTGTTACTTCTGGCCTTGCCATGTATGACACTATGCAATATATTCGTCCTGATGTTGCAACTCTTTGTATTGGTCAAGCCGCTTCAATGGGCTCACTTCTTTTATGCGCTGGAACTGCTGGAAAAAGATTCTCTTTGCCAAATTCAAGAATAATGATTCACCAACCTTCTGGCGGTTATCAAGGTCAAGCAACTGACATTGAAATTCATGCTCAAGAAACTTTGAGTTTAAAAAGAAGATTAAATGAAATTTACGCCAAGCACACTGGAAAAAAGCTTACTCTCATTGAAAAATCAATGGAACGCGATAATTTTATGTCACCACAGAAAGCTAAAGAATTTGGAATAATTGACGAAGTAATCGACAAAAGAATTGAAAAAGTATTAGAAAAAAAATCTTAAATCATGACAAAAAAAGATAACGAAATATCAGAACTTTGCTGCTCTTTTTGTGGCAAAAGTCAAAATGAAGTTAAAAAATTAATTGCTGGACCAACCGTTTTTATTTGTAATGAGTGTATTGGGCTTTGTTCTGACATTCTTCGTGAAGATAACAAAAAATCTCCCCTTAACAAAGGCGACAATTCAAAACCAACCCCAAAAGAAATTATCAAGGTTTTGGATGATTATGTTATTGGACAAGATTACGCTAAAAAAGTTTTAGCAGTTGCTGTTTATAATCATTACAAAAGAATTAATTTTTCTGGCACCAGCAGCTCTGATGGAATTGAACTTAACAAATCCAATATTTTAATGATTGGACCAACTGGTTGCGGCAAAACTTTACTTGCTCAAACTTTAGCGAGAATTTTAGATGTACCATTCACAACTGCAGACGCCACTTCTTTAACTGAAGCTGGCTATGTTGGTGATGATGTTGAAAATATTATCGCTCGCCTGTTGCAATCTGCTAATTTTGATATTGAAAAAACTCAACGCGGCATTGTTTACATTGATGAAATTGATAAAATTGCTAGAAAATCAGAAGAAGGTGCTAGAAGTCGCGATATTTCAGGCGAAGGAGTTCAACAAGGTTTGTTAAAAATTATTGAAGGTACAGTTGCTTCAGTTCCAACTCAACCTGGAAGAAAAACTTCTCAACAAGAATATGTGCAAGTTGATACTCGCAATATTTTATTCATTTGTGCTGGGGCATTTTCTGGTCTTGAAAAAATTATCGCTTCTCGTGGCAAAGGCTCTTCAATTGGCTTTGGAGCTGATGTTAGAGAAAAAGATGATCATGATAGAAAAGATATTTTCAATAATGTTGAGCCAGAAGATTTAATCAAATTTGGTTTAATTCCTGAAATTGTTGGTAGAATTCCAATCATCGCACCTCTTGAAGGATTAACTGAAAAAGACTTAGTTAGAATTTTATCTGAACCAAAAAATTCAATTATTAAACAATATCAAAAATTATTCGCTTTGGATAAAATTGAACTTGATTTTGACGAAGATTCTATTGATGAAATTTCTAAAAAAGCTATTGAAAGAAAAACTGGCGCCAGAGGTTTAAGAGCTATTGTTGAGAATATTCTTCTTGAAACAATGTTTGAATCTCCTTCAAAAAAGAATGTTAAAAAAGTTAAAGTTTTCAAAGAAGTTGTAACCAAAGACAAACAGCCAGAAGTGATTCTTCTTTCAAAGGAAGAGGAAAAAGAAAGAGAGAAAATTGCAGTTACGGTTATTGAGCATAAAACTGAGAAGAAGGCTTAAATAATTTAAATCACCCGCCTGTCTGCTTCGCAGCCATCCACCCTCTTTTTCAAAGATGGCTTTACCGCGTTTTAGCCCTCTTTGAAAAAGAAGGTGGATGGCTTCTAAAAGCAGTCAGGCGGTTGATTTAACTAAATCCTCAAACAAAAAGTTACTTCACAATCTTTATTTCCAGAGCATGCATCCCATTATTAAATTCATCTTTTAATAACTGATTAACTCTGCGATGCGCCGAAACCTTATTCAACCCCACAAATTTCTCCGCCGCAATCTCAATTGCAAAATGCGTTTCATTAGTTCCATTATCTCCAGAATGCCCTTTATGAAGGTAAGAATTATTTTTTACCTCTAAAAAATTAGGCTGAAGATTTTTTTTAAGCTTTTCTATTATTCTTTCTTTCATTGTTAATAACTCTGTTGATAAATTGTTAATAACTTACTTTTTATTAACTGTTCAATTTTTTTATAAAAACTTATCAAATTAATTAACAAGTTCTCAACATATTTCTTAACTGTTAATAAAATTATAAAAAGATTTTTTATCTATTAATAACCTTTATAAATCCTTTATTTACAAGTATTTTAAGAATTTTAAATTGTTAATAAAATTGTTAATAAATTCTAATTAACCAATTCACAACACTATTAGTATTAATATAATTAAATGAAAAAATTAAATAATACCCTTCTCAAAAAAGAAAAATTTACAAATCCTCCAATTTGGATTATGAGACAAGCGGGAAGATATTTACCAGAATATCGTGAAATTAGATCAAATGTAAAAAATTTCTTAGACCTTTGCTATAATCCAAAATTAGCTTCAGAAGTTACTTTACAACCAATTACAAGATTTGATTTTGATGCCGCAATTATATTTTCAGATATTTTAGTAATTCCAGATGCTTTAGGAATTAAAGTTGAATTTGTAAAAAATGAAGGACCAAAATTAGAAGCTGTAAAAAGTGGTTTCGATTTAAGTAAGTTAAAAATCAATAATATCGAAAATTATCTTAACCCTGTTTTTGAAACTTTAGAACTCACTAAATCAAAATTATCACCAGATAAATCTTTGATAGGATTTTCAGGATCTCCTTGGACTTTAGCAACTTATATTTGTGAAGGTGGTGGATCTAAAAATTTTGATGTTGTTAAAGAATTGGCAATTCGTGATGATAAATTTTTTAGTGAATTAATTGAAATTTTAACCCAAAGTATAATCACTTATACCTTAGCTCAAATAAAAGCAGGTGCTGATGTTATAAAATTGTTTGATTCTTGGGCAGGAGTTTTACCTGAATCACAATATCAAAAATGGGTGATTAATCCTAATAAAAAAATTGTTGCAGCAATTCGTGATAAGAATCCTGAAATTCCAGTTATTTGTTTTCCAAAGGGTAGTGGAGTATTATATGAAAGTTTTATGCGCCAAGTGTCACCTAATGGACTTGCAATTGATCAAAATTGTCCAAAAGAATGGGCGAAAGAAAATTTACAGAAAAATTTAGGTGCAGTGATTCAAGGAAATTTAGATAATTATCTTTTAGCTTTTGGAATTAAAAATGAAATCGAGAAAGAAGTTTTAAAAATTTTAGAAACTTTTGAAGGTGAAAATTTTATTTTCAATTTAGGTCATGGAATTTTACCAGAAACACCAATTGAAAATTTGGAATTGGTGGTTGGGTTGGTAAAAAATTACAAATTGTCATAATTTATACTATTGACAATTTTAATAATAGTACTAAATTATTAGTTACCTTAAAATAAGGCGTCTATAATACGATGATGAAATGAAGAAGTGTTAATGCGTTAATTAAGTAATTAAATATATGAAAAATCACTCAATAAGAGTAACAATTGAACTTTCAGAAGATCAAAAAAAGAAATTAAAAGTTTTAGCTGCTTTAAATAATATGACGGTAAAAGACTTAATAATTGATAGAACAATTGGTTTAGAGCTAAATGAAGAAACTATCAGGGCATTTAGTGATTATCAAAATAAAATTGGGCTAAAAAAACATGATAATTTTGATGATTTTTGGAAAGACTTAAATAGCTAAAAAGATGCTTACAATAGTTCAGACATCATCTTTTAAAAAAGATTTTAAGAAGATATTAAAGCAAGGAAAAAACCTTGAATTAATAAAAGAAGTGATAATTAAACTTTCTATTCCAGATTTTTTGGAGAAAAAATATAGAGATCATCTTTTATCGGGAAATTATAAAAATAAGAGAGAATGTCATATTGCGCCGGACTGGCTTTTGATTTATGAAATTCAAGATGATGAATTAGTTCTTTATAGAAATGGATCACATTCAGAGCTTTTTAATAAATAAAAATTTTACAAATTTTCTTCAGTCATTTTTATCGCATCAACAGTTCCGATGTGGAAATATTTTCCAGAAAGTTCAACTCCTTTAATTTTTGTTACATCACCATTTTCTTGTGTTGCGGCTTTGTAAAATTCTGACATTGAAAAACATTTTCCTAAATTTTTTACAAAATTTTGCTGTAAAATTTTTGGATTAATAATTTGTAATCCAACAAAAACATGGCTCATTTCTTGTTCATGAAATCTTTTTAAATTTCTAGTTTTTTGGTCAAAATTAAAATCTCCACCACCGTGAATATTTCCATCATATCCTAAAAATTCTTCCTTTTTTTTAAGACCTAATAAAATATCGCAATCGCATTCTTTCCAAGTGTTTACAAGATTTTTAATATCAGAAATTCCTAAAGAATCTTTCCATAAAACATCGCCATTAATTGTTAAAATAGGTTCATTAAAATTTATTTCATTTGAAGCAAAAATTAATCCGCCGCCAGTTTCAATTTTTTCTATTTCTTTTGAGAAAATAATTTTTGAATTATTTAGATTTTTTATGTGGGCTTCGATCTGATCTTTTAAGTAAAATCCGTTAATGATTATTTTTTTAATATCAGAAATTTTATTCAATTTTTCAATTGTATAATCGATGATTGATTTGTTCTTTATTTTAACTAAAGGTTTTGGAATTGTATCTGTGATTGGTCTCATGCGTTCACCACGACCAGCTGCGAAAATAAAAGCCTGAGAGATGTTTTTAGTCATTTTTTAGTAAAATATTAATATCTTATCATTCCCGCGCAGTCGTCAATCCAGTGCTTACTCTACCTAAAAAATTGATTCTCGCCCAAGTGGGAATGATAAGAATAAAAATTATTATTCAACATCTAAGCCAATATCAACAGCTTTCACAGAATGAGTAAGAGCTCCAATTGAAATAAAGTCAACATCAAGTTTAGAAAATTTTTTAATAGATTCTAAAGTTATTCCCCCAGAAATTTCTATTTGAGATTTTTTATTTATTAATTTGATGGCTTTTTGAATATCAGAAATTTTCATATTATCTAACATAATAATATGAGGCTTTTGTTTTACAGCTTCTGAGACCTGTTTTAAATTATCACATTCAATTTCTATCTTTAATTTCTTAAATTTTTTTGCTAATTCAAGAGCTTTTGTAACGCTTCCTGCAGCGGCTATGTGATTATCTTTAATTAAAATTGCGTCAGATAAATTAAAACGATGATTACTTCCTCCACCGGTTGTTACAGCGTATTTTTGTATGGCGCGAGCGCCTGGAAAAGTTTTTCTAGTATCAAGAATTTTAATTTTTTTATTGTTAAGAGTTTTAACAAATTCATTAGTTAAAGTGGAAATGCCACTTAAATGTTGTAGTAAATTTAAAATAATTCTCTCAGCTGCAAAAATTAATTTAGCATTTCCAAAGCCTTGAGCAATAAGACCTTGAGGCTTTATAAAATCACCATTTTTAGCATTAATTTGCAAAGTTAAAGAAGATTTTTTAAATTTGGGAAATTTAATTAATTCATCAAAACAAAAATTAATTACATCAACTCCGCATAAAATAAGTTCTTCACGGGCAGTTATTTTAAAAGAAATTTCAGAGTTATTTTTTATAGTTAAATCAGAGGTAATATCATTGTGAGAATCATCTTCTATAAGCCCTGTTTTGCAGATTTTATGTAACTCTTGGAGAAATAATTTTTTAGCTAGGTCCTTTCTACCATCTTTTTTATTTTCAGATTTTGGCATATTTTGAGCGCTTTTTTGGTAAAATTTTGATAAATATCTGGATATATTTTGAAAAATTTTACCAAAAAATAAGCCAAAATATTACGAAATACGGGAATAAAAATGAGGGTAGACACTCTTTTACAATTCTTTGCATTTTCTTGGATCAAATTTTCTCTCTTGCAATTTTGTTAAACGCTCTTTGATAAAATGGCGCATGAAATCAATGTCTTCTGGTTTAATTTGTTTTACACCACTTTCGCTTTCTTTAAGAATTTTTTCAATAATTTTGAAAGCCATGCAACCATCGCCCATTTCTTCATGAAGAAATGCTGGCATTTGTCTGGTCCAGAGTGGAGCATCTTCCTCTTTATTTTGACTAAGCTTGTATGCTAGATCTAAAGCACGATCCATATTCTGCATTTTATTTTTAGCTAAATAAATAGCTTGAAGAAGCCACCACCAGTTTTTATTAGGATCTCTTTCGTAATGCTCGTCAAGATAGTTCACAATATATTTTGTATCAGCATAGTTTTGTGTTTGACCATAATAATAAGCAGCGAGAGCGGGAGTGAAGTTTGATTTATTGTTAAGAGTATCAAGGGTTGTAAGCCATTGATAAATTCTATTATAATCATATTTACTAAGGGCAACAAAGCCAGCAAATATGTCTCCAGAATTTTGCAAGCGAGCTGCTAGAACTCGAAATAAAAATTCTTGATCTCCAAGAGAGACAGCGGAAATTACATATTTATTTGGAGCTGGAGGCACTATATCAAAATGCGCTTTTGTGCTTTCAGTTTCTTTCCAGAAAAAAATTTGCAGCAAAAAGAAGGCTATAAAAAGCCAAAAGAAAATTTTATGAGAATAGAGATGGTAGAAAAATTTGGGCTGAAAATTTTGCATAAATAAAGACACGCTGGCAAAATTGCCTAATAAAGTTTTTAAAATTGTTTCTTTTTAAAATCGTGAAATGCCATGAAAATCATGAGCGGAATATAGATCAAAGATTGCACCAGAATTACTTGTAAATTCCAGAAATCAGAAATTCCGTAAGTGAGCCACTCGCTTTGTCCAAATAAATCAAGGCGCGGAAATATTGCAGATAAAAACTTGAGAATGGTGGAAAAAGATTGCGTTGAAAGTTCGATGTTGGTTGAGACGCTCTTCGGTAGATTTATTGCCATTACAAACATTCCCATTAGGCGAGAGATTATATAAAATCCCAAAGAAGCCAGTATGGAAGAGAAGGAATTTTTTAGAATTAGCGAGGCTAAAAGTGAAAAACAAATTACGATCATAAGTTCAGATAATAGACTTAAAGACCACATTAAAAGACCAAATTTGTCAGACTTTGTAACGAAAAAAATTGCTACAATAAGGGGTATAAGAATCATTAGAATTGAAACAAAGAAACCAATCAAATAGCTTAAAATAAACTGCTCACGAGAAATTGCTTTTGAGAGTATAAACTCTACTTCTTTGTTTTCAAAAGCGCGATTCATGTTAAGACAAACAAATAGAATGGTACCAATTACCAAAACTCCACGACTTAATCCAGAAATATAGGTGGTGGTCATTTGCTGTTGCTCAACCATGGCGGTAGAGCCCAAGAAAATTGATAAAGAGAATGCTATTATTAGAGAGATGAAAAGACCAAGATAAAGCTTGTCCCTAGTTCCACTAAGCAGAATATATTTTAAGATTGATTTCATTTCGAGTTAGAATTGTTTTTTGTCAGTTGTGAATTTATCGTAAAATTCACGATCATATTTGGGTGGAGGGGATCCATTATTTATAATAGTTGCCTTCACAAATATCACAGTTTCAATTATATTGCTTTTTTTATAAGAGAGTTTGAACAACCAGCCAAGAACTGGAATTCTTCCTAAGAATGGAATTCCGCGGTCGTTATTTGCGGAGGCTTCGGTCATTAATCCACCAACTACTAAAACGCTGCCACTTTTTACCTTAGCTATAGTGTTTAACTCTCGAGTTTTGATGATTGGAATTGTATTTCCCAAAGATTTGCCTGTGCTTGGATTTACAGATGGATCTACTGCAACTGAGCCAGAATTTACGGATAATTTTGGATTTATATCTAAAGTAACTTCATCTGTTTCAAGATTTATCGATGGAGTAATAGCAAGTTGAACGCCAATTGGAACTTCATTTTTAGTTGCAGTTATAGTTGAAACTACGCTGGTAGATGTTCCTGTAGATGTTGAAGAAGATGCGCTGATAGTGAAGTAAATTAAATTCTCTGAAAAATCTAATACCGCTTTTTGGTTATTGATGGCGCTGATTCTTGGACTGGAGATGGCTCTTGCGGTGCCAAATGCTTCTAAAGCTTTTATTGTGGCACTAATATTTCCGCCAAGACCTAATAATTTTACTTTAGGCACAATTGCGGTAATTGTTGGATCGGAAGGTGCTCCAAAATTTGTGCCAACTGACTTTCCAGCTTCAACCCAATTCCAATCAATACCAGCACTAAATTCTTTGTTAAGAGTCACTTCAACAACTTTAGCCTCGATTAGAACTTGATCAGAAGCTATTTTATAAACATCATCCAAATATTTAATTATATTTTCATGTTGTGCTTTTGTGGCATAGATAGAAATAATGCC
>CAMDRL010000030.1 GCA_945906835.1 Rickettsia typhi | reverse complement strand
TTTTGGCTTTTTCGTATATCGCTTTGTTAATAATAGTTTTGGGCATATCTAACTGTTTTGATTAATAAAAATAACAATTAGAACTTTAATATATTGGTGATATAAATTCAATTAGTATATGGAATTATAAATGGGATTTGGTATTACTGCTCTCAAGATAGCAATTTATTGTTTTTTATTTTTAATGAATAATTAAATCATGAGTTGGAATTTTATCTTGTTTATTGTGAGGTAATTTATAAAAATGTTTTAGACTTTTTACCACAGAGTTCAAAGTTGTTATCCGCATTTTAAAATTTAAAAGTTCCTATTATGTCAATCAATAAAGTTATTTTAGTTGGTAATGTTGGTCAAGATCCTGAGATTAGAACAACTGGAGATGGCCGCGAAATTGCTAGCTTTTCTCTTGCTACATCAGAAAGTTGGAAAGATAAAAGCACTGGTGAAAAACGCGATAAAACTGAATGGCATCGTTTGGTGATTTTTTCACAAGGTTTGGTGGGCATTGCAAAAAGCTATGTTAAAAAAGGCACTAAGCTTTACATAGAAGGTTCTCTTCAAACTAGAAAATGGACAGATAAAGATGGTGTTGAAAAATATACCACTGAAGTTGTTTTGCAGAATTTTAATTCAACTTTGCAGATTCTTGATTCTAAAAATGGTTCATCGGCTGGTGATTCTTATGCTTCATCTTCTTCTAGTTCTGCTTCAAGCTCAAGATCAAGAAGTGATGTTTCGGTTGAAGAGCATGATGATGAAATTCCGTTTTAACTTAGTTTAGATAGTTTTACAAATATCGGTACCTGTTGCTAGTCGGCATTTGTAATGCCGACTTATGTTTATTAAAATTATAAAAGTTAGAAAGTTTAAAATTTTAGCAAACAAAAGGTCGGGGCTGCAAACTCCGACCAGCATTTGGAGATATTTTATTTATTAGTGTGATATCGAGATAAATTTTACCAGTTCTTATGCCAATAGTTTCAATTAATAGAAAAGAATATTCAGTTCCAGCGGGAATTACGGTAATTCAGGCTTGTGAAATAGCTGAAATAGAAGTTCCAAGATTTTGTTATCATGAAAGATTGGCAATTGCTGGAAATTGTCGTATGTGTTTGGTTGAAGTTGAGGGTGGTGCGCCAAAACCTGTGGCGTCTTGTGCCGTGCCAATTGTTGATGGTATGAAAATTCATACTGATACACCAATGGTGAAAAAGGCTCGTGAAGGTGTGATGGAATTTTTACTTGCTAACCATCCACTTGATTGTCCAATTTGCGATCAAGCTGGTGAATGTGATTTGCAAGATCAAGCCTATCAATATGGCTCTGGAAAAAGCGAATATCATGAGCATAAAAGAGCTGTAAAGGACAAAGATTTAGGGCCTTTGGTGAAGACTCAAATGACTCGTTGTATTCATTGTACTCGTTGTGTACGCTTCGTAACTGATGTGGCGGGAGTTCCTGAAATGGGTGCTGTTGGTCGTGGTGAAACTATGGAAATTACCAGTTATTTAGAAAAATCTTTAACTTCTGAACTTTCGGGAAATATCATTGATCTTTGCCCAGTTGGAGCTTTAACCTCTAAGCCTTACGCTTTTAAATCAAGAAGTTGGGAATTGAAAAAAACTGAATCAATTGATGTGATGGATGCGGTTTGTAGCAATATTCGCGTTGATTCTCGTGGATTAGAAGTGATGAGAATTTTGCCAAGATTAAATGAAGAAATTAATGAAGAATGGATTTCAGATAAAGCCCGGTTTTGTTACGATGGTTTAAAATATCAAAGATTGGACAAGCCTTATGTTAAAAGAGGCGGCAAGTTGGTTGTGGCAGATTTTGATGAAGCTTATGCAAATATTGTTGAGAAAGTTAAATCTTTATCAGGCAATCAAATTGCGGCTTTATCTGGTCCACTTTCTTCTGCTGAAGAAATTTTTGCGCTGAAGGGTTTAATGAAAAAATTAGGTTCTGACAATATTGATTGCCGTTTGAATGGTGAAAAAATCAATGCTTTTGATCGCGCTTCATATTTATTTAACACCACAATTGCTGGAATTGAAGAGGCGGATGCTTGTTTGTTAATTGGTGTAAATCCTAGAAAAGATGCGCCAATATTAAATTCTAGAATCAGAAAAAGATTTTTATCTAAGAAGTTAAAAATCGCGGCAATTGGCGTGAATGCTGATTTGACTTATGATTATGATAATCTCGGTGATAATGCTTTGGCGTTGCAAAATGTTCTTGATGGAGAATCAAGATTTAGCAGAATTTTAGAGCAATCTGAAAAGCCAATGTTGATTTTGGGATCTGATTTATTGGCAAGAAAAGATGGTGCTTTAATTTTGAATTACGCCAAAAAAATTGCTGAAAAATATGGTTTGGTAAAAGGCGATTGGAATGGTTTTAACTTTCTTGCTAAATCAACTGGTTTGGTTAATGGTTTAGAAGTTGGATTCGTTCCAAGCACTGCTACCATTGATGTTAAGTCGATTTTAGACAAGGCTGAATCTGGAGAAATCAAGGCAGTTTTCTTACACTGCGTTGATGAGGAAATTGACTTTACTAAGTTAAGAGATTCTTTCGTGATTTACATTGGATCTCATGGTGATGCAGGCGCTCACAATGCTGATGTGATTTTACCAGCTTGTGCTTTTAGTGAAAAAGAAGCTACATATGTGAATTTAGAAGGTCGTCCACAAATGACTTCTAGAGTTGTGTTTGCTCAAGGTGAGGCTGTGGAAGATTGGCAAATTATTTTAGAATTAGGACAGAATTTAGGTGTTGATTTAGGTTATAAAAATCTTATTGAGATTAGAAAAGAATTGGCTGCTGCTTATCCAATTTTTGCTAATTTGGATAAAATTTCTAAGGCTGATTTGGTGAAATCTGAAAATATTTCTGGTCAATTGCTTGAAGAAAAATTATTGGCTAAGGATTATAATTTTTATCTGACTAATGTGATTGCTAGGGCTTCTCGTACTTTGAATAAATGTGGGAAGTAAAAAAAATAGTCTCCTCTTCATTAAGCATCTAGCCAAGATTCTAAACAGGTTTTGAGACACTTGGTCAATCATCCTCCCTCAAGGGGAGGATGATTAAACCGAGTTCGGTTGTAAAGTTGTTCTAAAAACTATATCCCAAAATCAACTTATACAAATTTTGCGGCACAAGTTGATTGCCATTTACATTGCGATAAATTGGAAATTCCACATCGGCATAAAGTTTGAAATCTTTAATCGCCACCTCAATTCCCGGTGCAAAAAACATCATGCTGTAACCGCTGTTTGGATTGTGAGAAACATCTGCCCAACCAGAATCTTCCCCTTTTCTTGATCCAGTAATTTGCATAATTGGCGTAACTTTTTTTGCTAAACCAAATTGACCGGCATTGTAATGAATTCCTGTTGCAGCAGAAATTTCATAACCTGGAGTGTAGCCTTGATGTCTGATAAATGGCTTTTCCCAAGAAGTTTGAGCGAAATATCCAAAATCACTTTTACCAAAATTTCCCATGTGATAAGCGCCCAAGATGGAATCGGTGCTGCCAGTTCCAATTTGAGTGTTACGAGCAAAGCCATTAGCATTGGTTTGGCCAGTTGGTAATTTTAAACCAAAAGTAATGCCGGTTGACATGTCGCTAAAAAATCCTGAATAAATTCCGTTAAGACGAATATCGCCAATATCGCTATGTCTATTATAAGTCATGCCGCCATGATGTGGTGTATTTTCAACATAACGCGTAACATAGGGAACGCGAGCTGACGCACCCCAAGAACGATTAAACATATATTGCATGCCCGCAGTTACAGTTTGAGTTTCAATTCTTTTATCATGATTATGCCCGCTTGAATCTTTTTCTTTATGCCAATTGCGAGTTTGACTCATATGGTCATATTGCAAAAAAGCCGTACCACCGGAGCAATTAGGAATTAAGGCGCTGGTTCCAACATTAAAAACGCCGCAACCACAGGCGCAGGCTAAAGCGTTTGTTGATGATGCAATAAATAAAAAGAGTGATGTTAAAAGATATTTTTTAAAATTTTTCATAAGAAAATAGAATGAAGTTTTAAGATGCTAAACATCTGACAACCTTAAAAAATTAGTTGCAAAGCGATTCAATGAAGTGAGACAATTTGTCTAACATGTTTTTAAATTTATTCGTTACAATCCTCTAAATGGAAAGCACAATATCTCAAAATACCAATAAACAAAACCTTCTGCAACTTATTTGGCTGCGCTTAATTGCGATAATCGGTCAAGTGGTAACAATTCTTATCGTCCATTATTTTCTTAAAATTTCTTTACCTTTAACAGAGATGTTTTTGGTTTTGATGTTTTTGGGAATTGTTAATTTTATTAGTTTTTATCGACATAAGTCGGAAAAAAATATTAGTGATAAAAGTCTATTCATTGAACTAATATGCGATGTTTTGGCGCTTACGGCTCAGATTTATTTGAGCGGCGGAATTTCCAACCCATTCATATCTTTATTTTTACTACAAGTAATTATTGCGGCAATTTTGCTGAAAAGAATTTACGCATGGCTGATTGCTGTGATTACAATTTTTTCTTACATATCATTAAATTTCACTTATCGTCACATACACGCTTTGCACAATCACGAAGCTGGAGATTTGTTCAATATGCACTTACATGGCATGTTGATTAGCTACATTATTGCAGCAGTTTTGTTGCTAATTTTTGTGACAAAAATAATTAAAAATTTAAAAGACAGAGACAAAAATATTTATTTGCTTAAACAAAAATCTTTAGAAGAAGAAAAAGTGGTGCGCATGGCCTTGCTTGCAACGGGAGCGGCTCATGAGTTAAGTACACCACTTTCTACAATTTCAGTAATTTTGAATGATTGGAAAGAGATGAATTTAGCAAATTCCCCAAAAGAATTACAAGAAGATATTGTTACAATGGAATCGCAACTAAACCGCTGTAAAAAAATTCTTTCCAACATTTTGCTTTCTTCGGGAAAAGCTCGTCTTGAGCAAGCTGAAATGAAGCTTGCCAAAGAAGCTTTTGATTCAATTATTGAAGAATGGAAATCAACAAGAAATCCACAAAATTTGCTTTATAATTTTCGCGGTGAAGGTGCTAAGAAAATTATTTTAGACGATACTTTGATTCAGGGATTTTATAATATTTTTGATAATGCTTTAGAAGAGTCTCCAAATCTGGTTTTAATTGATGTTGTGGTAACAAAAAATGAGATAAATTTAAATGTTGAAGACTGCGGCAAAGGCTTTGATAAGAAAATTTTACAAGAAGTTGGTAAGGCAAATATTACTACTAAAAATAGCAATGGACTTGGTTTGTTTTTAGCAATTAGCAGTTTGCGTAGATTTGACGGAACTTTGCAAATTAAAAATCTCGCAGAAAAAGGTGCAAAAGTTGAAATAAAAATACCTCTAAAAAATTTATAAATTATGCAAAATTATCAAACAATTTTGATTGTAGAAGATGACAAAGTTTTGGCGGAAAGCCTTGGAAAGTCTTTTGTAAGAAGGGGTTATGAAGTGAAAATAGCTAATAGCGTTAAAGAGGCGATTAAGACTTTAAAATTTTTTCATCCCAGATACGCAGTGGTTGATTTAAAAATGTCAGGGGAATCTGGTTTAGAATGCATTAAGGCGCTAAGTGAGTTTGACAGTTCAATAAAAATTGTAATGCTTACAGGTTACGCCAGCATTACAACCACAATAGAAGCAATCAAGCTGGGGGCTTGTTATTATTTGGCAAAACCAGCCAATGTTGACGCAATAATATCGGCATTTGGCAATAAATCTTTTGATGAAAAAATTAATATTCCCGTCAAAAAAACTTCTATCAAAAACATCGAGTGGGAATTTATCCATCAAGCTTTGGTGGAAGCTGATTTTAATATTTCTAAAGCGGCAAGAATTCTTGGAATGCACAGAAGAACTTTGGCTAGAAAAATGGAAAAAAACCACTTTAAAAATTGAATTTTCTACATGTGTAGAAAATTCAAAAAAATAGGGTTTTATCCTTTTATTTATTAGCTTGAGAAGTTTTTCTGTTTTTTGTAAAAATGTTGATTTTGCAAGGTGATTTTGTTAGGCATCGTTAGCTAATATTTCATTTTATTTCAGAGGTCAACAAATCAGTTGCAAACTTATCTTCTGCCACTAAATTGTCGCCCTCCTCGATTCCGTCGTTTTTCAGATTTCCTAATTATCTTAAAGGTACTGATTCACAACTAACTAAAAATAAAAACATGTTAAAAATTCGTCTTTCTAGAGGTGGAAGAAAAAAGCTTCCTTTCTATCGTATTCTTGTTACAAACCACACTTCTCCTAGAGACAGTAAGTTTCTTGAAAAAGTTGGTACTTACAATCCACTTCTTGCTGATGACAAAGAAGGTCGTGTTACAATTGATAAAGAAAGAATTGAACACTGGCTTTCTGTTGGTGCACAACCAACTGAAAGAGTTGCTGGTTTTTTGGTTGCCCTTGGCGTTAAAGGTGCTGAAAAATATAAGCCTGATTTCAAGCCAAAAGATAAAGGTTCTAATATGAAGAAAAAAGCTTTAGAAGCATCTAAAAAAGAAGCTGAAGCTAAAGCTGCCGCTATAGCTGAAGTTGAGGCTGCAAAAGCTGCAGCTGCGGCTGAAGCAGAAGCTAACAAACCTGCTGAAGTTGCTGTAGAAGCTGCTCCCGAAGAGTCTGTTGCTTAGTTTTTTTTATTCTCTTTAAAAAAGCGGGTCTCAACTTCTATAAGTTGGTCCCGCTTTTTTTGTTTTTTTAAATATTTACTCATTGCAATTCACGCCCTTCTTTGTTATTCCCGCGAAGTCTAGAATCCAGTTCTTGCTTTAAAAAATGGATTTCCACCTTCGTGGGAAAAGGGAGAGTGGGAATAACAAAATTGAAATATGATAATTTAAATATTCGAATGACATTCAAACTTCCATCAAAAATTTTAATCGCCACAGGAAATAAAGGTAAATTTATTGAAATTGCTGAATTGTTAAATTCGATTAAAATTAAGGCGATTTCAACATTACAATTTAACCTTGAAGAGCCAGAAGAAACTGGAAAAACTTTTGCAGAAAATGCTCTTTTAAAAGCCAAATATTACGCTAAAAAAACCAATCTTTTTTCTTTGGCTGATGATTCTGGATTGTGTATTGAAGACTTGAATGGCGAACCGGGAATTCATTCGGCGAGATTTGCGAAAGATTCTAAAGGAGAAACTAATTTCAAGTTTGCTTTTGAAAAAATAGCTAATCAATTATCAGAAAATGGTTTTAATCCAGTGCAAAACCTTGGGCAAAAACCGCGCGCTCATTTCATCTGTAATTTAGCACTTTTTGATCCAAAAACTAATTTTGAAATTTCTTTTGAAGGCAGAGTTGATGGTTTTTTAACCTTACCACCGCAAGGAGGTAGAGGGTTTGGATATGATCCAATTTTTATTAAAGATGGAATGGATAAAACTTTTGGTGAAATTGATCCACAATTAAAAGATCAAATTTCTCATCGTGGAGATGCTTTTAATAAGCTTTTAAACTGGACAAAGGGCTTGTAAAACTTTAATTTATTCTTATCTCAACACAACTTTAAAATTTTTCCAAAAAAGCATTAATTAATCATGTCAAAGAGAGACTATTACGAAATTTTAGCCATTGCCAAAAACGCTTCGGCTGACGAAATTAAAAAGGCTTATCGTAAATTAGCGATGCAATATCATCCAGACCGCAATCCGGGAAATAAAGATGCGGAAGTGAAGTTTAAAGAAGCAACTGAAGCTTATGAGGTTTTAAAAGACGATCAGAAAAAAGCAGCTTACGATCAATATGGCCATTCAGCTTTTGGTCAAGGTAGTGGCGGTAGTCACTCTGGGCAAGGTGGCTTTGATGGTTTTGATTTTAATGATATTTTTAGTAATTTTTCTGATATTTTTGGCGATGGTGGCAGACAGCAAAACAGAAAAAGAAGTTCAGCAGTTCGCGGTTCAGACATTCGTTACAATTTAGAAATTTCTTTGGAAGAGGCTTTTCGTGGCTCAACTGAAACAATTTCTTTTTCAATTCCAACTTTTTGCATAACTTGCAAAGGAAGCGGCTGTAAAGAAGGTGAGAGGCCAGTGGAATGCGGCAATTGTCGTGGTTCTGGTAAGGTAAGGGCGCAACAAGGATTCTTTATTGTGGAAAGAACTTGCGGAGTCTGTTCTGGAACTGGTCAGGTGATCAAAAATCCATGCAAAACTTGTCATGGTGAAGGCAGAATTAATAAAGAAAAAACACTATCAGTAAAAATTCCAGCTGGCGTGGAAGAGGGTAATAAAATTAGATTGTCTGGAGAGGGTGAAGCAGGCTTGAGAGGTGGTCAAGCGGGAGATTTATATGTATTCATTACAATTCGTAAACATCAATTTTTTACTCGCAAGGGTGATGATATTCATTTTGAAATACCTCTTAAATTTACTACCGCTGCACTTGGTGGATCTGTTGAAATTCCAACAATTGATGGTGAAAAAGCTCGCTTACAAATTCTGGAAGGCGCGCAAAACGGCAATCAATTCCGTTTGAAATCTAAAGGCATGACCGTGATGAATTCAGGGGGCAGAAGGGGCAATATGTATGTTAAAATTGAAATTGAAACTCCGATAAAACTTTCTTCTGAAGAAAGAGAGTTATTGCAGAAATTGGATTTGTTGATGAATAAGAAGTCTAGTAATCCTAAGTCTGAGAGTTTTTTTAAGAAGGTGACGGATTTGTTTTCTTAGGACAAGAAAATTTATCAAAACACTTGTCATCTTTGATGCTTAAGTGTCGAGGATCTCATGAGATTTGCTTAAAAAGCTAATCTTTTAATGCGTATCCTGACATATTTTTGAGGTAAAGAAAATATTCTAATAAGTTTTTTAAGTGGGTCTCAACTTCTTTTGTCTCTCCGACGCTGATTTCAGTTGACCACAAGCTGCCATTACATCTTCGCCGCGAGTTTTTCTAACCGGCGCAACTAAATTAGCATCTTTCAAAATTTTTTGAAATTTAAGAATAGTTTGTTGCTCAGAATTTGTGTAATCACAGCCCAGCCAAGGGTTAAAAGGAATTAAATTAATTTTAGCATTAAGATTATATCTCTTAATTAAATTTATTAATTCGCGGGCATGCTCTTCTTTGTCATTAACGCCGCGCAACATTACATATTCAAAAGTAATTTTTTGATTAGGATTTAATTTATTATAAGTTTGGCAAGCCTTCATCAATTCTGCTAAAGGATATTTTTTGTTAATTGCCATTATATCAGTTCTAAGCTTGTCATTTGTGGCGTGAAGCGATATTGCTAAATTGGTTTTTAGCTCTTTGGCGCAGCGTAAAATTTCAGGAACCAAGCCAGAAGTTGAGATAGTAGTTTTGCGCGCCGACATATCTAAGCCTTCAGTATCATTTAAAATTTTAACTGTCCCAGCCACATTTTCATAATTAAAAAAAGGCTCGCCCATGCCCATGAATACTATGTTGGTAAGGCGGCGATTATTTCTATCCCAATCTTTAATTAAATCTTTAGCAATTAAAATTTGTGAAATAATTTCGCTGGCTTCTAAATTTCTTACCCAAGTTTGCGTGCCAGTATGGCAGAATTTACAAGCTAAAGTACAGCCAACTTGCGACGAGATACAAAGGGTTCCGCGAGTTTCTTCGGGAATAAAAACTACTTCAACTTCTTTACCATCAGTGAATTTCACCAGCCATTTTCTAGTGCCATCAAAAGAAGTTAAATCTTTAGAAATTTCAGGGCGCGAAATAGAAAAATGCTGCGCTAAAACCACGCGAGTCTCTTTGGAAATATTAGTCATTTCGTCAAAAGATAAAGCACCGCGAGCATAAATCCAATTCCAAATTTGTTTGGCGCGAAAAGGTTTCTCTCCTATTTCAATTAGCTTTTCTTCTAGATATTTTTTACTTAGTCCTATTAGATTTATCATAGATTATATTTGGTTTTTTTTATTGAAGTATAATAAGGCTGTCATTTTTGAACTCTACAAATGTCATGTCCCGCACAGCGAAGCATCTCATGAGATTAAAAGAGATTCTTCGCTTCGCTTAGAATGACAAACTATAATGTTTCTAACTATCATTGATTTCAAAAAAATTGTCCAAAGAAAATTTATCTTTAGAAGAAAAAATGTGCTTGGCGCAAGCTGGCGAAAAAATAATACCATTTCCCACTCCTAACTACTCAACCCATCACAAACACTCATAACAACATTATTTTCTAGTTTAGCAACAAACTCACAAACCTCATTTTCAAGAATTTGTAGCGTTTCAAATGCTTTATTTTTAATGGTATTATCTTTAATATATTTCCATAACATCTCTACAGGGTTGAGTTCAGGGCAATATGGTGGAAGCAAAATAATTTCAATATTTTTTGGAATAATTAAATTATTTGATTTATGCCAGCCAGCGCCATCCATAATTAGAATAAAATCTTCTGTTATTTCGCGAGATAATTCGTGCAGATAAGCATTCATGCAATCCGTATCAACATTTGGCATTAGTAGCGTGAAGTGCTTGCCATTGTTTGGATTTGCGCTTGAATAAAGATAAAAATTCTTAAATCCCAGCTTTACTTTTACTCTAGTTCGACTGCCTTTTTTAAAACATTCAAGACCAGTTTTGGTTTTTGTGCCAAATTTTGATTCGTCAAAATATAAAATCGGCTTATTTAGATTTTTTTCTTTGATTTCGATTAGAGTTTTTTTTAAAGTCTTCTAGTTGAATTTCTTTTTGTTTGTGGTGTTTGGTCTTGCGTTGACATAGCTAAATCCTAGATTTTTAATTAATCTGTGAACGGTTAACTTGCTGACAGTAATTTGTATTTCTTTTTTTATTTTTAATCTAATTTTTTTAATTGTTAAATTAGAATCTTGCTCAATCCATTTTAGAATAATTTCTCCTTCAGACTTCCCAAGAAGAGGTGTTCGCGTAGCTTTATTTTTTGGTGTTAAATCATATAAAGATCCGTTGCGTAGACTTTTAATCCAAAAAGTAAGGCTTTTATTTGTAACATTATAGATTGCAGCAACTTTTGAAATACTGTGAGTTTTTGCCGAAACTATAGCCTGAAGTTTTTTAGATATGACAGCAGATTTACCAATTTGCTTAAGTCCTTCCTTGGCGCGTATAAAAGTTAAATGGCTCTTTTTCAAAATGAGTGGGTAAAGCAAAATTTATTCACCTTTGAGAAGTTCAATTTCCCAGTTAAAAAGTAAGCCATTGTTATAAAATGTTCTGCTCCGTAACCTCTTGCTTTTCTTTTGGCGGCTTGAAGCACGGAGTTTAAGC
>CAMDRL010000029.1 GCA_945906835.1 Rickettsia typhi | reverse complement strand
TCTACCGCCCCTAACCCCTCCTTATCAAGGAGGGGAATCCTTTAGCACAAAACGGGTTATTGCCGAAAATAGCCGTTTAGGCTATTTTCTCCCCCCTTGATAAGGAGGAAGCTTTAAATTCTTCCCTCCTTGATAAGGAGGGGTTGGGGGCGGTAGATAAAACACATTCGGTCTACAAAAAAACCAACAAAACCAACAAAATGATCAGAGCACAATTCTTCAATAAAAAATTTGAATTTCTAACTATAAAACAAATAGCTGAAATTACTGGAGCTATTATATTTGGGGATGCAAACCAAGATCAAAAAATTCAAGATATATCAACCTTAGAAAAAGCTAATAAAAACCAAATTTCTTTTCTAAATTCAGGTCAATATTTTGACAAATTTCAATCTTCTCAAGCTGGATGTTGTTTAGTTGAAGAAAAATATGCCGCCAAAGCCCCGCAAGGAATGGCTATTCTTATTCATAAAAATCCTTATTTCGCTTATGCAAAATTAGCTGAAAGTTTTTACCAAGAAAAAGAAGTGGAATTTTCTGATGCAAAATTAATTCATCCAACCGCTTTAATTGGCGAGGGAACAAAAATCGCTCCTAATGCTTATGTTGGAAAAAATGTGAAAATTGGAAAAAATTGTTTCATTGGTCCAAATTCTTCAATTCTGGATAATTCTGTGATTGGCGATAATTGTATCATAAATGCTAATGCGGTTATTTCATATGCTATTATTGGAAATAATTGTGCCTTTTTTAATGGGGCGAAGATTGGTCAAGATGGTTTTGGATTTGCTCATAATCAAGGCGTGAATCATAAAATTATTCAACTGGGAATTGTTGAAATTGGTAACGATGTTGAAATTGGCGCCAATAGTTGTGTTGATCGTGGCGCAATTGAGAATACTGTAATCAGTGATGGCGTTAAAATTGATAATTTAGTGCAAATTGGTCATAATGTAAAAATAGGAAAAGGCTCGGTAATTGCTGGAACTACTGCCGTTGCTGGAAGTACTACAATAGGAAGCTTTGTGCAAATAGGTGGAAATTGTAGTATTGGTGGTCACATTTCAATTGGTGATGGCGCAAAAATTGCTGGCATGAGTGGCTTGATGAGAGATGCCCTGCCAATGCAAGCTTTAGCTGGAATTCCTGCTTTGCCAATTCGTGATTGGCATAAGATTAATAGTAAATTGAATAAGCTTGTTAAATCTAATAAGCCTGATTAAGAGAAGCTCCAACTTCTGGTTTAAATCCAAGTAAAAACTCATTAATAGTTACAGCTTTTTTACCAGGTCTTTGCAAAATTGTTGGTCTGATTTTACCTTCTTTACAGCCAATCCAAAATTGTTCATTAAGAATTTTTCCAATATTTTTTTCATCAGAATTTATTGGAGAATTTTCTGTAGAAATTTCCGCAGCAAAAATTTTTATTTTCTCTTCGTTATAATAAAAATGTGCCTCAAGAGAACCGCATAAACCACGAATTTTTTGATCAATTTCAACTGCGCTTAAATTCCAATCAATGGCGCATTCTTCTTTTTCTATTTTTTTGGCATAAGTACTTAAATCATGCTTTTGTTCAGTTAGTTTAAAATCTCCATCGCGAATATTTTTTAAAGTTTTAACTAAAATTTCCGCGCCCATTTGAGAAAACTTTTCAGCTAAATTTTTATAATTTTCTTTTTTATCAAGAGTGAATTTTTCTTGGCAGATCATATCACCGCTATCAACGCCCTTATCCATTTTTATAATAGTAATGCCAGTTTCTTCATCTCCCGCCATTAAAGTGCGTTGAATTGGAGCTGCTCCCCGCCATCTTGGTAAAAGGGAAGGGTGAATATTAATGCAGCCAAATTTGGTGCCTTGAAGAATTGTTTCTGGTAAAATTAGCCCGTAAGCCACAACCACTGCTGCGTAAGCTTTAAGATCAAGAAACTCTTTTTGTGATTCAGGGGTTTTTAGAGTTTTTGGCGTGATAACTTTGATATTATGTTTTAGAGCTAAATCATGAATTGCAGAATTGGTAATTTTATGTCCTCGACCCGCAATTTGTGGTTCTCTTGTATAAACCGCTACAACCTCAAAATCTTTATCAGTAATGAGTTTCTCTAATGTTGGGCAAGAAAAAGACGGCGTGCCCATGAAGATTATTTTCATGTTTTTTGGTAAATTTAAATTATCTATTGAATTAAGCTAATAATGAACTTAATCTCTTCCAGCTTATATTCCAGCTCATATTTATCTCAACAAAACTAAATGAATTTACCTAAATTTTTAAAAGAAAAAAAGCTATTTTTCTTAGGAATTTCTATTGCTTTTTTGGTGGCTTTTTTTGATTTGCTGACCAAAAGAATAACCTTTGCTATATTAGAAAATATTGCTTTTGAACAAGTTACAAAACATCCTGAAATTAAGGTTACCAGCTTCTTTAGCATAGCCTATGTTTGGAATCATGGCATTAGTTTTGGTATGTTTAGTAACCTTGAAAATAGTCAAATAATTTTCTGTTTAGTGCAGTTAATTATTGCTCTGATTCTTTCTTTCTGGCTTTATAATAATAAAAAGATCCACATAGCTTACGCTATTGGTTTTATTATTGGTGGAGCTTTTGGAAATTTAATTGATCGGGCAAGATATGGCGCAGTTGCAGATTTTTTAGATTTTCATATTGCATCATATCACTGGCCAGCCTTTAATTTAGCTGATTCTTTTGTTTTTATCGGTGTTATGATTTTACTTCTGGAAGATTTTGTTTTTAAAAATCAAAAATAAATAAAATGAAAAAATTACTTTATTGGTCTTTTATTCTATTGGCTTTTTCATGTGCTAAAAAAGTTGAAGATCCTTTAATTGTACCACCAAATTTTGCCGAAATGCCTGATCCAAACAACCCTGAAAAAGCTACGGCAGATCAGAAAAGTGAAAGTGTGGAAAGATTGAAAGATCTTCTGCTGAAAAGTGAATAAAATGAAAATCTACAATAATTATACCAACCTTAATTTTTTTAAAAATGTTTAACCAAATTTTTATGAGCGATGCAATGGCTCAAGCTTCTAATGTTGCAGCTTCAAATACTTCTCCAGATTTTTCACTTTCCAGCTTTGTGCCGTTAATATTAATCTTTGGGGTTTTCTATTTTTTAATTATCAGGCCGCAAAGTAAGAAATATAAAGATCATCAAGAAATGGTGAATAGCCTTAAAACTCACACCAAAGTTGTAACAACTGGTGGAATTATTGGAGTTGTTACGGGAATTAATAAAGAAGATGGAACTTTGGAAGTTGAAATTGCTGATGGTGTGACTATTAAAATTCTTAAGAATCATGTTGCTGATTTGGTAAAAACTGATAAGGATCGCAAGAAGGAAGAGGGAGTAGTTAAGAAAAACAAAAAATAGATTTGAATGCTTTAATCTACCGCCCCTAACCCCTCCTTAACAAGGAGGGGAATACTTTTAGACTCACTCCTTTATAAAGAGGGAGCACTTTTAGTCCCCCTCCTTGATAAGGAGCGGTTAGGGGCGGTAGACTGAGGTGCATTCATAATTAAAACTGTTCAAAAAAATCTAAAAATCATGCTAAATTTTTCAAAATCAAAAATTGCCACAATCATAGCAATTTGTTTATTATCTTTATTCTACGCTATTCCATCAATTATTCCTAAAGATTCTAATTCAGAATTGGTGAAGAAAATAACAAAAATTTTTCCAAATCAAAAAGTTAATCTTGGTCTTGATTTGAAAGGAGGCTCACACTTGATGTTGGAAGTTGATTTCGATTATTACATCAAAGAGCAACTGAATAATGTAAAAAATGAAATTAAAGCAAATTTCAGAGATGAATCTATCAGAACCGTGCCAGAAATTACTGGCTCTAAAATTATTTTTTCTTTAGCTGATATAGAGCAACAAAAAGCAGCAAAAAAGCTCATCAAGAAGGCTAGTAAGAGAGTTGAAGTTGTTGAAAATGATGGCCAATTTGAAATTTATTTTTCAGATGCAGAAATTCTTCTTATGGAAGAAAATCTTGTAAAACAATCAATTGAAATTGTTAGAAGAAGAGTTGATGAAAGTGGAACTAAAGAGCCAACAATTCAAGCTCAAGGTCAAAATAGAATTTTATTGCAAGTTCCTGGAATTGAAAATTCTAATGAAATAAAATCAGTTTTAGGAAAAACTGCTAAAATGTCATTTCATTTTGTTTCTGACGAAACTTTCTCCAACAATGGCTCTACTGTTGCCAATATAGATTCTGAAAAATTATATGATGTTCAGGGTCGCGCTTATTTAATTAAAAAAGAAGTGATTTTAAGTGGTGATTTACTAACAGATGCTAGTCCAACTTATCATGAAGGTGAGCCAGCAGTTGCCTTTAGATTTAACGATATTGGATCAAGAAAATTTGCCCAAATTACCAAAGATAACATTGGTAAATTTTTTGCTATTGTTTTGGATGGTAAAGTTGTTACTGCTCCAAGAATTAATACTGTTATCAATCAAGGATCTGGGGTAATTTCTGGAAGTTTTACCGCTGAAGAAGCGGCAGAAGTTGCTTTACTTTTAAGAGCTGGTGCTCTTCCGGCTCCTTTAAAAATTGTTGAAGAGAGAACTGTTGGTCCATCTCTTGGTTTAGACTCAATTAAAAGTGGTACAATTGCTGCGGTTGCGGGGCTTGTTTTTGTAGCCTTCTTTATGATTCTCTTTTACGGATTTTTTGGTTTGATAGCTGATATTGCCATGTTTTTCAACATTGTGGGAATTTTAGCAATTTTATCATTATTAGGAGCCACTTTAACACTTCCTGGAATCGCTGGTATAGTTCTTACAATGGGCATGTCTGTTGATGCCAATGTTTTGATTTTTGAAAGAATCAAAGAAGAATTGCGCGACAAAAAAACTATTTTTACCGCAATTGACCAAGGTTTTTCTCAAGCATTTCGCACTATTACTGACTCCAATATCACATCTCTAATAGTAGCATTTTTCCTTTATACTTTTGGAAATGGTCCAGTAAAAGGCTTTGCAGCTACTCTTTCAATTGGTATTCTTGTATCAATGTTTACTGCTATTGTTTTAACCAGAATGATGATTGTTATTTGGCTGAAATCGAAAAAAAGAAAACCGCAAAAACTTAACTTAATTTAAAAAATAATTTTTTAATGGTTCTTTTTTTTAAAATTTTATTTGTTACAGTTTTTTTAAGTCTAGCTCCTCTTCGTAACTCATATGCTTTTTCCAAAATAAAATCTGATGAACCAACTTCTCTTCCCTCGGTTCTAAAAGCTGATACTGTTGAAGGTGATAAATTAAACAATTCTCTAATTGCCAATGGAAATGTTGAAGTGACCAGAGGCAATAGTGTAATTTATGCTGACCAAATTATTTATGATAAGAGTCAGACAACTTTTAGAGCAATTGGTAATGTCAAAATTAAAAATATTGAAATTGGTAATGTTACTTCTACCAAGGCTGAAATAAAAGAAGATTTTTCAAGCGGCGCTTTTTCTAATAGCGTTCTTGTTCTTAATGATGGTTCTTATTTAACTTCTCCGATAATTGAGCGCAAAACTCCTCAAATCACTAATTTAAAATCTTCAATTTATTCAATTTGTCCAAATCCTGAAATTAGTAAAGATAATGAATTGGCTGGTAAAAAAAGAGACATGCTTTCAATTAAGTCAAGCAATGTTACCATAGATCGCGGCAATGAAGTTTTTAAAATTAGAGGTGGAGTTGTAAGGTTTTATAATGTGCCATTTTTCTATACTCCCTTTTTACAAGCTCCTCTTCCTTCCAATAAAAGAAAGTCAGGTTTTTTATATCCATCTTACTCAAAAAATACCAGATTAGGAGTTGGTTTTAATATTCCTTATTACTTCAATATAGCTCCTAATAAAGAATTAACGGTTACTTCAAGCATTTATCCAAGCATTAATCAGGTTTTAATCAAAAATGATTTTCATCATATAGCGTCTTATGGAGAATACAGAGCTATTTTAGAAGCTGCTAATAATGAAGTTCCTCAAGCCACTAATATAATTAATAGTGCGCAAAACAAAAAAGATTATCGTTGGCATTTAAAGGGTGATGGTGTTTTTGATTTTACCCATAATATTGGGTTGGATTTTTCCATTGATAATGCTTCTGACGCAGCTTATTTGCGGGACTATCATAACGACTTTAGAAGCTACGGTTTGTCAAAACTTAATGTGGATTACATTAAAAAACGAGACTATTACGCTATAAAAACCATAAGAATTCAAGAGTTTGAAGAGATTTCAGCAGATAGTAAATCTGATCCACTGATTTTGCCGCAAATTGATACTCACACAGAAATTAAACCATTTTTTTATAAAGAAAAACTTTCATTAACTTCAAATACTACAGTTATCAGTAGAGAAAGTGGCGCTCAATATCGTCGCGTCTCATTCATTCCAGAAGTAAATCTGCCAATTAATCATAATGGAAATTTGTTTAACATTGGCGCTAAAGCTCAGGGAGATTTTTATTCTCTAGAAAATAATTTTAAATATTCTCAGCCAACCAATGATTTTGATTCAACACAAACAAATTATAAGCCAGAATTCTCAGTTAATTGGAGATTACCTTTAGTTAAAAGATCAGAATCTCATACCATAACAATTGAGCCAATGGCTAATTTTGTTTCTAGTTCTTACAAGAAAACTTTCCAAAAACTTCCTAATGAAGATAGTAATAACAATGAATTAACTATTAGTAATTTATTTACTTCTGATCGTATTAGTGGCCTTGATCGTAATGAAGCTGGAGAGAGAATTAGTTATGGGGCAAAATCATCACTTTTTAATTCTTATGGTGAATATGCGTTAACTTTAGGACAGAGTCTTAGAAAAAGCGATAGTAGCCAAGATGTTGTAATTAGAGGTTTTAATGAGAATAATAGATCTAATATTGTGGGGATGGTCTCATATAAGGCGATCAAACATTTATATCTTGCTTACTCTTTTCATCTTAATGAATCCAATTATCGCAACGAGATTAATGAAGTTATTGCCAATCTTGATTATAGTCGCTTTACCTTTTCAACTAATTACACTTTCCTTAGACAAAATAAGCAAAATCTTGAAGAAAGAGAGCAAATAAATTCAGTAGCAACTTTTAAAATAAATGAAAAATTTTCAACAAAAGCTACAATATCTAGAAACTTAATAACTGGCAGAAATCTTAATCGTAGCCTTGGTTTATATTACAATGGCTGCTGTACTGTATTTGGCTTTTCCTTTACAGAAAGCAGCCCTACGAATCTAATTACTCCTCAGCGTTCTTTTAATATTAGTTTGTCGTTTAAGAATTTGTAAAATAGTGTTAGAGTTAAATCTCCCATATGACCGCTAAAGCAGTCATCCACTCTATTTTTAAAGATGGCTAAAAGCGATAAGCCCTCTTTGAAAAAGATGATAGATCAAATTCTTAGCATTTGAGACGGTTGATTTAAGTGTTTATTAGAATCCGTCATAAATTAATCTTGATTTGTCTCCATTAGCTCTCATACTATAACAGACTAAATATCTTTAGTCTGGTAATAGTTTTTATTTTACGCTGCATGAGCAGCGCGCTACCTTGTGGGAACCTTGTATACCAAACAAACTTTATTAAAAGTAAAGATTTTTAGTTTGCTATAATTGGGTTGGTGCACCATAAAATTATTTCAATTTCATTTTAACTAAATTTTAAAAACAAAATGGCAAAAGAACTTACAGATAACAGCTTTGCAAAAGATATTTTAGAATCAAAAGGTGTGAGCCTTGTAGATTTTTGGGCGCCTTGGTGTGGACCTTGTCGTCAACTTTCTCCAATAGTTGAAGAATTATCAAAAGAAATGGAAGGGAAGATGGCTGTTTATAAATGTAATATTGATGAAAATCCTGAAATTCCTTCTCAATTTGCAGTTCGTGGTATTCCAACTTTAATGATTTTTAAAGATGGTAAACTTGTTGATACTAAAGTTGGGGCGCTTTCTAAAGCCGCTCTTTCTCAATGGGCAAATAATAATTTGTAATCATGAAAAATCTTGCGGGCAATTTTAACAAGTTGCCCAAAGAATTATCTCTGAATTTCTTTTACCAAAATAAAGCCTTTCTTTTGAAAGAGGCTTTATTCCATTTCGCTTCCACAACTTCTTTAATTCCAAAAATCGGTCTTGAATTAGAATTTTATCTAATCAATAAAGATGGATCTCGCCTTGAAAATCAGTCCATTGTAGATGATTTTATTTTGAATTTATTAGAGCTTACAAAAAACCAAACTCTTATTTATGAAATTGAAAAAGAGCAGGGAGCGGGGCAAATCGAAGTTAAAACTTCATACCATTCTGATTTATTAAAAGTTTGCGAAGAAATTGAAGAAGTAAAAATTCTATCCCAAAAATTAGCTTTTGAAAAAAATCTTATCGCCTCTTTTGCAGCTCAGCCTTTTTTGGATGATTGTGGCAGTGCGCTTCAGCTTAATATTTCGCTACATGACAAAGATGACAAAAATCTCTTCATAAAAAAAGACCAAGTTTTTTTAAATACAATTGCAGCATTGTTGAATTTTACAGATTCAATTTTGGTTTTATTGGCTCCAAATTCAGAAGATTATTTGCGCTTTGATGAGGAAACAAATTGTCAATTATATAAAAAAGGCAAATATACCGCTCCAGTTAATTTAAGTTATGGCGCCGATAATAGAACATGCGCCATTCGTGTTCCCGTAGAGAAGGTATTGGAGCAAACTCATTGCATAGATTATGGAAAAAGAGTAGAATACAGAATACCTGCTGCAAATTCTGATTCTTATGTGGCAATATTTGCTATATTGAAAGCAATATTAAGTGGAATTGAAAAAAATTTAATACCAACTGAATTGGGTTTTGATAAAATTCATGGCAATGCTTTTGATCAACAATATAATCTTAAATCTTTTGCCAAGACTTACGAAAAAGCCTTAGAAAATTTTTTAGAAAAAAAATTCCTAACCTATGAAATTTATTAAAAAAATTCAAACGGATTAACTTTTAAAGTTGATCAGAAAAAAATATCTGCATTTAAAGGTAAGGCAAGGTCCCCCAAATTTAGTACAATTTCTCCTTTCTTAAATTGATCAAAAAATCACATTTAAAACTTGTTTTAAATGCACTAAATTTAATCAATCAAATTTAAGGAGAAATTATGCCAAGAGGAATTCCAAGTCTAACAGAGATTCAAAAGCAAGAAATAATCAAACGCGTAACCGACAAAGGTGAGCGCGCGGTTGATCTCGCTCGTGAATATAAAGTTGATCCAAAAATAATTTACAACTTGCTTAAAACCAAAGCTAATCAACATCAAGCAGTATTGGAATTAGCAAAGCTTAAACGAGAAAATGCAGCATTGATTTCAATTATCGGCTCTTTAGTGGCCGATAGTAAAATCTCAAAAAAAAAGAAATAAGCGCGAGGTTATCGTGGATTATTTTTTATCTTCTTCATCGGCGCAAGTCGGCAAATCTGCGGCTTGCGCTAAAGCTGAGATTTCTCGAAATTCTCTTTATTACAAACCAAAACTTCCAGCAAAAGATTTGTTTTTAAAAGGACAAATTGAAGGGATTTTACTTGAGCATAAATCTTATGGGCATCGAAGAATTGCTTTAGCTTTAGGAATCAATAAGAAACGCGCTTCAAGGGTTATGAAGTTGTTTAATATCAAACCTAAAAAATCAAGAAAAAAGCCAAGATTTAAGAAAAATAAATTTCCAAAAAATTCAGCAAAAAACTTGATTTTAGAAATGAAAATAAACAAGCCAAATCAAGTCTGGGTCAGTGATTTTACTTATATTTCTTATCAAAGTAAATTCATGTATTTAGCAACAATTCTTGACGCTTTTACCAGAGAAGTTATTGCGTGGAATATCGCCAGCAGACATAACAAAGAATTAATCACCGAAACTTTGATAAACGCCATAAATAAAAGAGAAAAATCACCGCAAATATTTCACTCAGATCAAGGCAGTGAATATAAAAGCGATGATTTAGCAAAAATCTTGCAATCAAGTAATATCAAGGCTTCGATGAGTAAAAAAAGCTCCCCTTGGCAAAATGGCAGGCAAGAATCTTTTTACCAGAAATTAAAATTTGAGCTTGAAGATTTTAATTCTTATCAAAGCCAAGGAGAGTTGATTGAATCAATTGCGCTGCAGATTTATTATTACAACAATAAACGCATTCATTTAGCACTTAAAATGCCTCCGGCAGCGTTCTATCAAAGGTTTGTAAATAAGGGTTAAAATAAATTATAAATTTTTCTCACGCGAATTTGCGTGGTGGTGTTTAAAAGCTTTCGTATAAATTTTAAGAAAATTTATACGAGGTCCGTTGATCATTTTAATTTAGTAAATTATGATGATCTGCGCTGATTGATTTAGAAGGGAGATTTTGTTTAAAAAATGGGGACAGTGCATAAAGATGACAAAGGAGATGGTTGGGGAAAATATTTAGGTGATGCTTTTAGTTGTGAATCTAGTGATATGTATAAAAATAATAGAGAGAATTTTTATAAAACATTTTCCAAACTTGTTGAATGTGATAAAAGTAATCATCCAATTATTTTTGAGAAATCAATTCCAACTAAACCGCAAAAAAGAGGAAATTGCGCTTTAAAAGCTCGTAATGTTTTAATTAGAGAAATTTTAAGAAGAACTGATCCAGAAATGGTTTTTGATAATGTAGATGGTAAGCAAAGTGGTAAAGGTTATGAATTTTATCAATCTTATAAAAAACTTTTAACAGAAGATCCAATTAATAAGCTTGTTGAATTGGCTGATCCAGCACATGAGAAAGACTTTAGATATAGAGATGTTATTAAGTTTTTGAAAGATAGCATTTTTGCTAAAGCTAAATCTAAAGGAAATTTTGAATTAGTTGAAAAGTTAAAAGGAATTTTTGATAGAGAAAAAAGTGAAGTGTTAGAGATTGGAAGTGAAAAAATAGATTCAAAAACAATAAAAAGTTATATTCCAAGTAGCTCTATTTTTTCAAATAATTCAGTTGCAACATTATTAGTTCCAGAAGCTTTGGAAAATAAAATCATCCAAGCATGAAACTTGAATAAGAATTAAGGGGTCTTTGTCATTTCATTTTCACTTGTACTAAGTTGAGTTGAGCTTTTAGGAGTGATACCAACACCGACACTAGGAATAACGACGCTTTTATTTTCCCCTCTTTTATTAGAAATCTGATCTCCTTCTTTTTCTAAACTATCGCCTTGGCCTTTTTGACTAATTATTTTGGATATTTCTGTTTCAGAATTTTCCCCCCCTAACTTACTTAAGCGATTTGCGATGTTTTTATTTTCACTATGATCAACAGTATCTACAAGGAATTCTAAGAGTAAGTACGGAAGTGAAATAGCAATAAAAGTAAACATAGTTAAAAATTTCATTGC
>CAMDRL010000028.1 GCA_945906835.1 Rickettsia typhi | reverse complement strand
CAACAATCTCTCACGATCAATCTCAACAAACGCTCTCTTTCTTAAATCCATTAAATAACCTTTAGCAACATTCTGTAACTTTCTCATAAAAATATTATTACGAGCAACATTTAAATCTTGATCTTCAATCTTAGTTTCAACCTTACTTTCAATTAGCTTAAAAATATAATAACCATCAGTCAGCAAAATTGGATCAGAATATTCTCCCTTCTTCAGCTTAGAAACTTCTTCGTAAATTTTCTTATCAATATCTTTTTGCGAAACCCAACCAATTTCACCATTATGCTCCGCTGAAAGACTATCTCGTGAAAATTGTTTTACGATATTACGAAAATCAGCGCCATTTCTTAACTCGCTCACTAACTTTCTAGAGATAGCAGCAGCATGATTAGAAGAGTCTTCGTCTTTAGGAATAAAGATTTCAGCAATAAAAAGTTTTTTAACATTAATATCAAATTTCTGCTGTTCAAAAAATTCTTTTGTCTCAGATTCAGTAATTTTAACTTTTGATCTCAAAACTTCTGAAATAATTTTTGACCATAATAATTCAGACTCAATTTGCTTAGCATAATTTTCAAAGAAGACACCATTTTGAATCAAAGAAAGCTTAAATTGTACAGCATTCTTTTTTTGCCTTAAAGCCACTAACTCAATAGCATCTTGAATCTCATCATTGGTGACTGCAATTTTTAAACTATCAGCTTCTTGCCTTATCAACTCTTCATCAACCATCTTATCTATTATTTGGTTTAGAAGGCTTTTTTTATCTTGATCCAAAAGACCTTTAATTTGCGAAGATAGTAAAACAAATTGATAACGATCAGTTAACTCTAAATTTGTGATTACTTTACTGTTAATTTTGGCAACAACAAAACTATTGGCAAAGGAAGGCTTAGTAAAAAAGACAAGTGATATTATTGTAAATATCACGAATCTAAAAATAATATTCTGATTATTTGCAAAATTCATGAAGTTATTTTGATTTAGTTACGGATCTATAAACATCTATCCCGCGAAGTAAATCAATGGCGCGCGCTAATTGATAATCTTTGTCATATAATTCAAGATTGTCATCTTTCATTTGATTTTTCTTAGATTCTTCAATAGCAGATTGAAGCTGCACTTCAATATGACCTTTTAAATCAGCCTCTGAATCACGCAAATCTTTTGATTTTTCAATTTTAGCGTCAATTACAACTACATTTGGATCAATACCATGAGCCTGTATTGATTTACCACTTGGTGTATAATATAAAGCAGTTGTAAGGCGTAATGCTCCATTATTTTTATCAAGAGGAATTACGGTTTGCACAGAACCTTTACCGAAAGATTTTATGCCCATAACAACAGCGCGATTATTATCTTGTAAAGCACCCGCAACAATTTCTGAAGCTGAGGCAGATCCTTCATTCACCAAAACTACGATTGGAATATTTGGAACTAAATTTTCATCTGATTCATCTTTATAATATTTAGTTGTCTTTTTATCCCTCCCACCAACTGAAACAATAGTCTGACCTTTATTAAGAAAAAGATCACTAATTTTAATAGATTGATCTAAAAGTCCCCCAGGATTATTTCGTAAATCCAATACCAGACCTTTAAAAGGCTTATCGCCCATTTTAGACTTCATTTTTTTCATTTCTTTAACTATACCTTCATAAGCTTGCTCTGAAAAGCTATTGATTTTTACATAAGCAATATCTCCAAATTGAGCAGATCTTACTGCCTTTACCTTAATTATTTGCCTTACAATAGTTTTAACCAGCGGCTCTTTTTCACCTTTTCTTAAAATTGTAATAGTAACTTTAGTACCAGCCTTGCCGCGCAACTGTTTCACCACATCGTTAATTGACATGCCAACTGTACTTTTATCTTCAATTTTACTAATATAATCTCCCGACTTGATTCCTGCTTCAAAAGCTGGCGTATCTTCAATTGCCGAGATAACTTTTACCACTGAATATTCCAAAGTAATTTCAACGCCAAGTCCACCAAATTCACCTTTAGTTTGCACTTGCATTTCTTTTAAATCATCTTCATTAAGGTAGGATGAATGAGGATCAAGAGATGATAAAAGACCATTTGCCGCAGCTTCTGCTAATTGAGCATCGGTCTTTTCTTCAACATAATCTTTTTTAACTATAGAAATTACATCTTGCAGAAACACTTTTTGCTCTTCAGAAGTTTTTTTATCATCAATTTTAATTGTCTTAATCTGAATTTGAGAAAAAGAAATTGCAGAAAAGAAACCAATTGCAGTTGAAATAATTACTACAATGGAAATTTTTAGAAGATTTTTCATGAATATGATATAAGTTACATCAAGAAAGAAATCGCCACATAATCGGCAAAAATGAGGCGCAACAGCAATATCAGAATTGGAAATGAGTTTCGAAAAGCATAGTAAAGCTCTCCAAAAAATTTGGAGAGCTTTAACAATTATATTCCGTATTCTTCTTTTAAAGCTTGCGTAATATCTTCAGGCGGCTCATCACCATAAGCTGAAAATAAAATTTTACCATAATTCTCTAAGTGAATAATTTCATCACTTAAAGCTTTTAAGAAAAGTTGAACTTTTAAGCGTTCAACCAAAACATAATACCAAGCGTTACGGCCGGCATCAACTCCCTTGACGAGATAAATTAGTTCTGCTTGCATTTTCTTTTGAGGATCAATTGGTTTAAGGTTAGATTTTTGAGTTTTTAAAGCATTTTGAATTGCACTTCCACCAGAATTTTGTTCAGAAGAAGTGTTTAATTCGGGTTTTTTTAGACTTTCAGTTGTAAAAGAAGAAGATTTTTTCCCATATTTCTCAGCGAAGCTAGTCATAAGTATTTAAAAAATTAATTAAGAATTAGCCTCGGAGTTTTTATTACCTTTGGAGTTCTTTAACCACCAATCATTAATCGGTTTTTTTGTTCCACATGGTCCGTCATCATTTGAGACGCAAGGACTTTTAATATCTATTGTTTTATTCTTACAAGAAGAAATTAGCATTAACAATGACAAAACCAATACTACTTTTTTCATATTTATAGCGTAATTTTCTAAAACTTGATAAAACACATTCTATAGGTTAAACTTCTACAGGAACACTAAACAATAAGTAAATAATAATTTTTATTTTCTAAATAATTAATTCAAAAAATCAATTTGTCGACAAAAAAATTTAACAAAACCTTAATAATTGGACTTGGACTTATAGGTGGGTCTTTTGCGCGCGCTTGCAAAATAAATAATATTTCAGAAGCAATTTACGCTTTTGACCTTGATTCTGAATCTATTGCTATAGCGGTAGAATCCCACATAATTGATGGTTTTATCACTCTTGATGAAAATTTGTTCGATTTTGATTTCATCATATTGGCAACACCTCTTGCAACTTACAAAGACATCATCAAAAAAATCGCTCCTAAAATTTCTGATCAAACTATTTTAATTGATCTTGGATCAGTAAAAGAAGTTGAAATAAAAACTAAAATTTTACCTCAAAACCTGAGAGAAAATTTTATTCCTTGCCATCCAATTGCTGGTTCAGAAAAAACTGGTTTTGAAAATGCTTCAGATGATTTATTTTTTGGTAAAAAATTTATTATTTGTCCAGAAAATACAAATGAATCAGCTTTATTAAAAATTGAAAATTTAGTGAAAAAAATTGGCGGTGAAGTTGAATTTTTGGAAGCTAAAAAACATAATGAAATTTATGCCTTGGTTTCACATTTACCTCAGTTTCTATCTTTTTTAACAGCAGAATTTTCACCAAAAAATATTACTGATGATTTTTTTAAAAATGCTTTTCGTTTAAATAATTCCAGTCCAGAAATTTGGGGCGAGATTTTTAAATTAAATGAAGAAAATATTGAAAAATTTTATTTAGAATTTTTTGATAATTTAGAAGAATTTGCAGAACAATTTGAGCAAAAAAAATTCTTGGAAATATTGCAAGATATAGAATTTTACAAAAAAGAAGTTGGTAAAGAGATCGTGAAACAAGCTCAGGGTGACGCTAAAACATTTTTAGAAGAAAATTTTTCTAGTATTTTTTTTCGACTAATTATTGTTGCAAGCTATTTAAATATTTCCGATATTAAAAACTTCCAAAGCTTTGCTGGATCAGGATTTAAAGACTTTACATCAATTACTACAATTCTGAATTTAGAAGAAAATAAACTAATCAATTTGATGACAAAAAATCAGAAGAAAATTTTAAAATTATTTGAATCATTAATGGAATAAAACATGCAAGAACTCAACGAAATCAGACCTTATCGCGCTATTCACCGACGCAAATCTCGCCAAATTTTTGTGGGAAATGTGGCAATTGGCGGAGATGCGCCAATATCTGTGCAATCAATGACTAATGCGCGCACCACTGATGTTCAGGCCACTATAAAACAAGTAAATGAATGCGCTGAACTTGGCGCTGATTTAATGCGTATTTCTGTACCAGATAAAGAATCAACAGATGCTTTACGCCAAATTATTCCACACTGCCCTGTTCCAATCATCGCCGATATTCATTTTCATTATCGCCGCGCTATTGAAGCTGCAGAAGCTGGAGCAAAATGTTTAAGAATTAATCCCGGAAATATTGGCTCTGATGATAAGGTTCGCGATGTTATTAAGGCTGCCAAAGATTATGGCTGTTCAATTAGAATTGGCGTTAATGCTGGATCTCTGGAACAAGATTTACTCAATAAATACAAAACTCCAACGCCAGAAGCTTTAGTAGAATCAGCTCAGAGACATATTAGAATTTTAGAAGATAAAGATTTTTTCAATTTTAAAATCAGTGTAAAAGCTTCTGATGTTTTTCTAGCAGTTGCTGGATATCGTAAACTTGCTGAAGTTTGTGATTATCCTTTACACATAGGAATTACTGAAGCTGGTGGCTTGGCTGCTGGTACGGTAAAATCTTCAATTGGACTTGGCTCTTTATTGTGGTCGGGAATTGGTGATACTATGCGCGTTTCTCTTTCCGCCGACCCAAAAGAAGAAGTAAAAGTTGCTTATCAAATTCTAAAAACCTTAGGGTTAAAAAATCGTGGCGTGAATTTAATTTCTTGCCCATCTTGTGCCAGACAGGCTTTTGATGTTATAAAAACCGTAGAAGAAGTTGAAAGGCGTGTTGAACATATCAAAACTCCATTAACCATTTCAATTTTGGGATGCGTGGTTAACGGACTTGGTGAAGCTGCTCACACTCAAATTGGCATTACGGGAGGTGGGTCTGATCGTCATAATGTTTATTTAAATGGTAAGCCAGATCATAAAGTAACTAGCGAAGAATTAGTAGATCACATCGTTACTTTAATTGAAAGCGAAGTCGCTAAAAATAATGCTGTATCAGGTAAATAATGAATCAAAGTAGCTTTAATAAAAAAAATATTGCCAAAAATTTCTCGCAAGCAGCAAAGAATTATGATGAATCAGCTTTAGTGCAAAAATTAGCAGCTAAAAAACTTTGCGAATTGTTTACACCTTTAATCAAAAATGAATTCAAAATTATTGATATTGGTTCTGGCACATCAGCTATTTGCAAAAATCTTACTTCATCAAATGGTTTTATTAAAAAAAATTGTCAACTTTTTGAAATTGATTTATCGCTACAAATGCTTAAAACATGGCCTGATAAATCATCGAAACATATAAATTCAATTGTTGGAGATGGCGAAAATCTGCCCTTAAAAAACGAATCTTTGGATATAATAATTTCATCATTTTCTTTACAATGGTTAAAAAATTTTGAAAAAGTTTTTAACGATTTTTATCGAATTTTGAAAAAAGATGGAATTTTGGCTTTTTGTCTTCCAAACAGCTACAGTCTTGAAGAAATTAAAATTGCCAGCGTGAAATCGGGATGTAATTTTTATTTTAGCGATTTACCAAAAACTGCCGATCTAAAATCGCAACTTGAACAATGCGGCTTTAAAGAACAATTTATTGATTCAGAAATAATTGAATCTCAGTTTGAAGGAGCTGTAAAAGCTCTTAAATCTCTAAAAAAAATTGGCGCAAACTATTCTAATCAAAAGAACTTTATTACCAAAGAGCAGTTGCGGCATTTTGACTGCTTCAATTTAGAAAACCAAAGTGAAGATAATAAAAAGTTCGCAATTTCTTGGAATATATCTTATTTTATTTTTCACAAATCTTATACCAAAGCAAAAACTTTGATCTAATTTGTAATACCATTTAATTTTTTAATACTTTTTTTCTAAAATATGCTTAACGGAATTGTTAAAAATGTCTTTTCTAAAAAATCTAAAAAAACTGAAAATACCGGTGAGAAATTTGCAGTAGAGCTAAAAAGTAAGTCTCAAAACTTGCTGAGCTTTACCAATCAAAAGATCGAGCAAGCTAAAGATGAATTTTTCACTATTAAAGGTAAATTTAATAATTTGCTTGAAACTAATTACAAACTTGGATTGAAACATTTAGAAAATGGCAATTTAAGTGAAGCAATTTTTCGCTTTCGTTTCATTAATAAATTCTGGCCAAATCATTTAGATTCATATTATCAATTAGCTCATTGTTTAGTCTTGAAAAATAAATTTCCTGAAGCTAAAAAAGTTCTGGAAACACTTGTCAATAAAGACTCTCAATATGGAAACAATGTTAAAGAATTGTTAGATTTAATAAATAATCAGCAAATTTAATGCTTAGAATTACTTCAATTGCAATTCTGCTAACCATATCTACTTATCATAATCACGCTCTTGCCCAAGCATCTGACAAGGAAATGCAAGTTGTATCTCATAAAGCATTTGATAATGAAGATGATTTTGAGAGCTATGAAACAACTAACATAGTGGAAATAAAAGATCCTTTAGAGAGCTTTAATCGCAAAATATTTATTTTTAATGATAGTTTGGACAAATATTTTTTAGAATTTGTCGCCAAAGCTTATCGTGAGCAGCTGCCCAAACCAGTGAGAAATGTGGTTAGAAATTTCGTAACTAATTTATCTCTGCCTGTTTCAACTTTTAATTCAATCTTACAAGGAAAGTCAGAAAATAGCTTAGCAACATTTTCACATTTTCTAATTAACTCAACAATTGGCATTGGCGGATTGTTTAATGTAGCGGGAGAAAAAAATATTCGATATAATCAGGAAGATTTTGGACAAACTCTTGGACATTATGGCGTTGATTCTGGAATTTATATCATGATTCCATTTTTAGGCCCAAGTTCCGCCAGAGATTTGGGGGGACTTGCTATTGATAAATCAGTCAATCCTATTGAATTTAACTTACTTGAAGTTGGCGGTGAGAGAAATTTGATGCCAACAGATTATCGCCTTACTTTAGCAGTAACCACTGGAATTGACAAAAGAGAATCATTGATAGACATTATTGAAGATGTCAGAAAAGATTCCTTTGATTTTTATGCAACTTTACGAAGTGCTTATATTCAGAAGCGCGTAACTGAAATTAAAAATTAATCTAAATATCATAAAACTTTATGAAAAATATTTTATTCACCATAGTTTTTGTTCTTTTCTCTTCGCAAATATCTTCATTAGCATTAGCTCAAGATGCCGTAAAATTAGATCAGGTAAAAGTTTTTATTAACGAAGTTGGAAGTCAAATCATTAAATCTGCTGATGATAAAAAATTATCAGTTGCACAAAGAAAAGCTAAAATAATTTCAGTCATTGATGAATCAATTGATGCCGAATGGATTGCTCGTTTTGTCTTAGGGAAAAATTATAGAACTATGAGTGAAGAGCATAAAGCAGCTTTTACTGAGCTTTATCGAGACTTCATGATTAATACTTATGGACCAAAATTTCAAAGTTATAATGGCAAAAGATTTGATGTAACTGATATAACTGAACAAAATGGATTTTACATTGCCAAAGCTGAATTTTTGCCTAAAGACTCTAATGCAGCAATCTTGGTTTCATTTAGAGTAAAAGAGCGCGCTAACAAATTAGTCATTTTAGACTTTATTGCTGAAGGAATAAGTTTAATTGAGACGCAAAGATCAGAATTTAATTCGGCAATTTCGCAAAAAGGAGTTGATAAATTCTTAGAAGAGTTAAAAAACAGAATAGAAAAATTAAAAACTCAAAAAACAAATTAATATGTTTAATAGAAAATTACTTTCAATTTCTTTAGTGTCTCTTGCATTTTTTATACCCATAAAAAATAGCTTCAGCTTTACTTTTGGCTTCAATTCAGAAAATGAAAAAAGATCACATCTTTATATTGTTGGATCTTCTACAATTTCACCTTTTATGACTTCTATATCAGAAGAATTCAGTCGTAGTCAAAATCTTAACAATATCACAACCAAAACCCCTCATGTAGAATCGGCTGGCACAAGAAATGGTTTTATTTCTTTTTGCGAAGGCTTTGGTTATCAATATCCAGATTTTGTAAGCGCCTCACGACCAATAGAATCAAATGAAATAATCAGTTGCGGCAAAAATGGCGTTAGTGAAGCGGTAGAAATCAAAATTGGTTATGATGGCATAGTAATTGGAAATTTCAAAGGCAGCAAAAAAATTAAACTTACTAAAGAACAAATTTTCTTAGCTTTAGCTGAAAAAGTTTTGGATAAAAATACTCAAAAATTAATTAATAATCCTTATCAAAAATGGAATGAAATTGATGCTTCATTGCCCGCCACCGAGATTCTTGTCTATGGCCCACCACTATCCTCTGGAACTCGCGACATATTTGCCGATTTACTAATGGAAGAGGTTTGTCTAAAAAAACAAGAATTTATAACCGCTTATAAAAATTATGATTTAAGAAAAACTCAATGTTCCAGAATTAGAAATGATGGAAGATTTGTTGAGTCAGGAGAAAATGATAATTTAATTGTGCAGAATTTAAAAAATAATCCCGAAGCATTTGGAATTTTAGGATTCAACTTTTTAGTGGTGAATAGCAATTTGATTCAAGCTGTTAAAATTAATAATGTTGAACCAAATTTTGAAACTATATCATCTAAAAAATACAGTCTTTCTCGCCCTCTTTTTGTCTATTTTAAGAAAGATCATTTAAAACTTATGCCTCAAATGAAAGATTTTATTAAAGAGATCATAAGCCCAGAAACTATTGGTAAAAAAGGTTATTTACTTCATGTTGGGCTTGTAGCTTTATCTGATTCTGAGCTAAAAGAAGTTAGAAAAAATACATTATCAAAATTGTAACATTTTAGATTACTAATTCATTTTAATATTTCGATGAACATAAAAACAAAATTTACCAGCCTGTTTCTTTGTATATCATTACTTTTTTTATCTTCCTGTACAGTAACAAAAATTCTATGGGGAGATAAAAGCTATCAAGAAAATATTGGTCAATTTTTGGTGGGAGCAGATGGAAGATATGTAGCTCTTGTTGGCGATAATTATCACTATGTATTCTCTGATAGTTCTGGAACATTAAAACAGATTCTGTCTCTTAATCAAAAAGGAGTTCTAAATATAAATACCAAAGAAACCTATCTAAAATTAGATAAGAATAACGATATAAGTGGTCATTTAATAATTAGTGGTCCTTTTAGCATTTTACCACCAGAGGACAAGATGACATTATTTTCTTTGGGGTTTAAGCCAAACAAAAATGATGAAATAGTGGTTAAAATTCAAATTTCAGGAAAAAGATATTTATCAAAATATTTAGGTCATAATGGCACAAGACCAACCAATGCAGCTTATGTTATAAACATTTATTATAGCCCTAATTCTAGCTTTACTAAAGATGTTGGAAAAGTTGCCGTTACACCAATTGCAGTTACTTTAGATGCTGTTTTATTAATTGGAAAAATTGTGGTTTCTCCTTTCTCGCTTTAGATTCCAGAACTCAATTAAATCATCCGTCTGACTGCTGCGCAGTCATCCACCCTCTTTTTCAAAGAGAGGGCTTTGCACCTTTTTAGACCTCTTTGACAATCGATTTAGCAATCGCAGCTCATTGCTTTAAAAAAATAATGGTATAAAAAGAGCTTGGATCAAGAGCCAGAGGCATTTGAGACTGGTGATTTACCAACATCGCTCTTGCGCCTCATCAAATTCTTACGCAAAGCATCTGACAGCTTTTTTTTAGCCGATTTCTTCTCTCTCTGTCTTGTTTCTTTTCTATTTTCGTTATTTGGATTAGGCTTACTCATTATTCTTTATCAACTTCAAATTGTTTTGAATACAGGTTGGCATAAGCGCCATTCTTAGCAATAAGATCTTTATGACTTCCTGACTCTACAACTTTCCCATCTGAAATTACAAAAATTCTATCGGCATGAATTACAGTTGATAAGCGATGAGCAATAACAATTGAAGTTCTACCTTCCATTAGCTTCGACAAGGCATCTTTGATTAATCTTTCTGAAATTGGATCAAGAGAAGAAGTTGCTTCATCTAAAAGAAGAATTGGCGCATTATATAAAATTGCTCTGGCAATAGCAATTCTCTGTCTTTGTCCACCTGACAAACGAATACCATTTTGACCAATTTGAGTTTTATAACCTTGTGGTAATTGACGAATAAATTCATCAGCTTCTGCCATTTTTGCAGCTTTGATAATTTCTTCTTCAGTGGCGCCTTCTTTGCCGTAACGCAGATTTTCTAGAATAGTATCATCAAATAACATGACTTCTTGATTCACTACTGACATTGATTTTCTAACTGACTTCAAAGTTAAATCACGAATATCATGACCATCAATTGTAACTCTGCCAGATTCTGGGTCATAGAAACGCAAAATCATGCTCATAGTAGTAGATTTACCACCACCAGAATGACCAACAAGAGCAATGGTTTTACCAGCCTCAACTTCAATATTAACTTTATCAAGAGTGATTTTATCATCTAAATAACGAAATGTTACATCTTCAAGCTTGATGTTGCCTTTAACATTTTGTAAATCGATAGCATTTGACTTATCAACAATAGTTTGTTTTTCGTCAATTAATCGATAAAAACGAGTTGCCGCAGCAAGACCCATTTGAATTCCAGCATTCATTCCTGATACTGATTTTAATGGTCTATAAGCCATCATCATTGCTGCAAAAAACGAGAAAAATGCCCCAGTGGTTGTGGTGCCATTGATAACTTTCATACCACCATACCATATCACGCAAGCCACACCAACGCCAGCCAAAGATTCTACAAATGGCGAAGCAATTAAAGAAAGTCGTGAGATTTTTTTACCCATAACAAAAATTGCATCGATAACTTTTGACATTCTTCCAATTTCAAAATCTTCGCAATTATAAGACTTCACCAATTTTGAATATTGCAAAGTGTCATTCATTTGTGAGGCAAATTTTCCTGCAATTTCTTGATTTGCGAAAGATAATTTGCGCAATCTGCGACCAATTTTATAAATTGGATAACCCGCCAAAGGAAAACCAATAAAAGCAATAAGAGAGAGTTCAACACTCTGGTAAAACATCACCACAATTAAAGACCCTAAAGTAAGAAACTGCTTGATAGCCCCATTCATAATAGTACCAATCAAACCAACTATTGAGGCAATTTCATTCATAATACTGGAAGTCATATCACCAGAAGAACGGCTATGAAGCTTAGAAATATCTGATTTTATAAAATGAGCGTAAAATATTTTGCGCAAGTCAGATGTAATGCGCATGGAAAGAACATTTAAGGTAAAAAGCTGAAAGTAAGTCGCGAAACCCTTGATTACTGTTACCAACAGAACAATTACAGGAATCCAAATCAACCAGAACTGATCTTTCTGCACAAATACTTTATCAAGAGCTGGTTTAATCAACCAAGCATGAAATGAGGTAGTTCCAGCAATTACAATCATTAAGCCTATGGTGATTAAGAAAGTTTTCCAATGCATTACCACGCATTCTTTGAAGATTCTTTTTACCAAATATTTAGTACTTTCGTAATTGATTGGCGTTGTTTCTTGAGTTGTCATGAATTTTAGTGATTTTTAAAAAAGTTTGAAATGAACTATAAGTCTCTTCAAAAAAAATATCAATTTTAAAATCTTGAATTTTGCTAGTTCAAATCTAAGGTTACTTAAATACTTTTAAACAAAATAAATCACCAGTCTCAAAGCCTAA
>CAMDRL010000027.1 GCA_945906835.1 Rickettsia typhi | reverse complement strand
TAGTAAAATTTTGAACTATATTTCTGCGATCTTGCTGTTTATTAAAGCTGTAAGGAGAGGAGTTCAGCGAAATTATTAAATCAAAAACTTGCTCTTTTAAAAGAAAAAGATTTTTTGCATCCCACAAATCTTCACAAATTAAAATTGCCAAAGTAAAGCCACGAAACTCTACAAAAGACATTGCTGGCTCTGGCTCAAAATATCTTTTTTCATCAAACACGCCTTGATTTGCCAAAGTTTTTTTATTGCAAACTTTGACGACTTTGCCTTTTTCAATTAAAATTGCTGAATTGCTGATGATTTCTTTTTTAATGCGATTTGTTGAACTTGTTGGCGCACCAACTAAAATAGCGCATTTGGAGTTTTTTGTTGCCTCTATAATTTCAATAATCTTCTCTTCAACTTCGGCAATAAAATATTTCTTCAACCATAAATCTTGCGCTGGATAGCCGCAAATTGTCATCTCACAAAATACCACCAAATCACAATTTTCACTTTCAGCTTTTTTAAATTCGCGCAGAATTTTTTGGCAATTGCCAGCCAAATCGCCAACTGTAGTGTTTATTTGAGAGAGATAAATTTTTAAAGTCATGGCTAAGATTTCAAAATTTGATTTTCTGATCCTTCAAAAATTTCAGCTTGCTGCATCATCAAAAACTGATTTTCGTAAAAACTTTTAATCAAATCTTGCACATTTTCTGAGCCTTGAGTGATGTTAACTTTTGCACGAAATTCTGAGGAATTTTTTAGGCCCCCACTATACCAACCAATATGTTTGCGAGCCAAAGGAATTGCAACTTGTTCGCCATAGTGATCGATCATTTCTTGAAAATGATTTAGCACAATTTTTTGCTGCTCTTCAATTGACGGAATTGCGTCAGCAACTTCTCCTTTTAGCTCTTGGTTGATTTGATTAATCAGCCAAGGCTTGCCGTAACAGGCTCTACCAATCATCACGCCATCAGCCTTGGAAAGCTCTAAAGCTCTTTTAGCATCTGCCGTTGTTTTGATGTCGCCATTGGCAATTACGGGAATTTTTACCATTTCTTTTACAGCATTTATTAATTCCCAATTAGCGCTGCCATTATACATTTGGCATCTAGTACGACCATGAACAGTCAACATTTTTATTCCAACATTTTCAGCTTTTTTTGCTAAACTTGCGGCATTTAGATTTTCATAATTCCAACCTAAACGCATTTTCATGGTTACGGGAATTTTTACTGCTTTTACAACAGCATCCATAATGCGAGTTGCTAAATCTTCATCTTTCATCAAAGCGCTTCCAGCAAAGCCATTTACTACTTTTTTCACCGGACAGCCAAAATTTATGTCGATAATATCCGCTCCTAAATCTTCATTAAGCCTTGCTGCTTCTGCCATCACTTCTGGTTCACAGCCAGCAAGTTGTACTGACATTGGGAAATGAGTATCGTCTTTTTGACATTTTTTAAGCGATTCGCGAGTTTGCATAATCATAGCGCGCGAGGCAATCATTTCTGAAATTACCAAAGATGCGCCAAAGCTTTTAACTAGACGACGGAAAGGCAAGTCTGTAACTCCTGACATGGGAGCTAATAAGACATTATCTTGGAGCTGGATTTTATCGATTTTTATCATTTTGCCTTTTTGCCTTTTTGCCTACTTTTAAAAAGGAGGCTTTGTTATTAAATTTGGCGCTCCCAGCACGACTCGAACAAGAGCCTTTTTAAATTCAAACTTCATTTGAATTTAGTTTTATTAAAGAATTGCTACGCGCGAAATAAATTAGCACATCCGCAATAAAGTTATATTTTATTAATTGGTGCTTCTGGCATGACTCGAACATGCGCACATGGTTTAGGAAACCACTGCTCTATCCCCTGAGCTACAGAAGCTTTCTAAAACTAAAAACTTGTTATTAAAGTTAAGACCGCTCTTAACTTTAATAACTCAACTTCGACTAAAACACGCCAGTGTTTTACTTTTCTGCTTGCTCACATGATTTAGGAAAACACCGCTCTATCCCCTCTGAGCTACGGGAGCTTTTTTAAAAACTATTTCTCACCAATGCAATAATATTCAAACCCCGCATTTCTAACTTTTTTTGCATCCATGATATTACGCAAATCAACAATTTTTCTTGATTTTGTTAATTGTTTAATTTTTTGCAAATCAAGGTCTGCATAAATTTTCCATTCAGTTGCAATAACGATTAAATCTACATCTTTAATTGTCTCATAAATATCAGAAAAAAACTCAATATTTTTAAATTCTAACAATTCTTTACGAGAATTTTCAATTGCCTCTGGATCATTTGCCGCAACTTTTGCACCTTTCTTTGCAAGTTCTTTAGCAATTACAATTGCTGGAGAATAGCGAATATCATCGGTATTTGCCTTGAAAGCCAAGCCCAGAAGCGCAATTTTTTTACCAGCAACATTTTCACCCAAAGCATTTGAAATTTTTTCTACCATTCTAATCTTACGCCTTTGATTAGAAGAAACCACAGAATCAATCAAAGATAAATTAACCTTATTTTCTTTAGCGATATTTAACACCGCCATAATATCTTTAGGGAAACAAGAGCCACCAAATCCCGGCCCAGGATTTAGAAATTTTTCACCAATTCTAGAATCTAAACCCATGGCATAAGAAAGGTCTTTAACATCGCCGCCAAACGCTTCGCACAAATCTGCCATTTCATTTATGAAGGAAATTTTTGTCGCTAAAAACGAGTTAGAAGCATATTTTATAAGCTCAGCTGTAGTTATGTCGCAATAAACAATTTTTACCTTGGAGTCACTTTGAGAAAATTTTTGATAAATTTCAGCCATAATTTTCTTTGAATCCTCATCTTCCACACCAACCACAATTCTATCTGGATTCATAAAATCATCAATTGCCGCACCTTCACGCAGAAATTCTGGATTTGATGCAACTGAAAATTTTAAATCAGAATTAGTTTCTTTAATGATTTTTCTAATGTTTTTACCAGTTCCAACAGGCACTGTTGATTTGGTAACAATCAATTTATAGCCTTGAGAACTTTGAGCAATTTCTTTTGCAACCGCAAAAACATAAGACATGTCAGCGCTACCATCTTCACCTTGCGGAGTTCCAACCGCAATAAATACCGCCTTACTATCTTTTAAAGCGTCAACAAGATTTGTTGTAAAAGAAATTCTTTTTGCAGTCAAAACTTCCGACAAAAGCTCTTTTAAACCTGGTTCGTAAATTGGAATAATGTCTTGTTTAAGTCTGTCAATTTTGCTTTGATCTTTATCAACACAAGCCACCTCATGACCAATTTTAGCAAAACAAATACCAGAAACTAGACCAACATAACCACTTCCAATAACAGTAATTTTCATAAATTATAATTAGATTCAAATTATTCTATTAAGGTAAAATTATAATTCTTGCCATTCCCGCGAAGGCAGGAATCCAGCACTTACTCTAACTCAAGAACTGGATTCCCGCCTTCGCGGGAATGACAAAATTAGATATCTCAGCCAAAATACAATCCCATTAGATTAATTTAGAAATTATTTGATTCTCTAAATTTTTTACATCAACCTCAATATCACCAAGCTCTAAAGTCCTGCCATCAGACTGATTACAATCAAAACGACTGTAATTTACATAAGATCTTTCACACATTTCAGCAAAACAACTTTTGTCCCATTTCTTATTTATCAATTCTACAAGATCACAGTTTTTCTGAGCGAAAGACACATTCGCAATTCCTGCTCCATGAGGTGCAATAATAAATTTAGAAAAATGCATGATTGAAACCTGTTCAAGAAAAGAAAAATTTTCCATATACACTGTCTTAAAACCATATTTAGCAAGCATGTTGGTTAACTCTTCCTCATTTATAACTTTGCGTGCGGTATTTTTTTTAGGATTAGATCTGCTGATATAAATTCTGGCGCCATAATTAGTTTTTAATTTTTCTTGATAGTAAGAAACCACCTTTTGCGGCACTTCATTAAATTTTAGAAAATCGTAATAACCTTTAGTGGAAATATTAATACAAGGAATAAAAAATAAATTTTTAACTTTAAGACGAGATCTTTTTGGAATGGTTTTAATATTTTTTTCATCAAATCCCAAAGCATCTAGAGACTTCATCACAAAATCAATTTTCAAATAAGATTTAGGCAAAACCAAAACCGCGTCTTTGCATTCTTTTTTCAATTCTAATAATTTTGAAAGAGCTTCCCACAACCAATGGCAATAGTTCTTTGACCATTCATCAGTTATTAAAATATGCGGTTTTTTTGAAAAACTAAAAATTGGAAAAAAATATTTTAATAAAAAACTAGGTTTTTGATATTTTTTATAAACCCTTTTTGTAACGCATGATCTTTCAAGAATTGAGCCTTTATTAATAATAACAGAATTATTAGTAACAAAATGATTGGATAATTTTTGAATAGAAAAGATGTTCATTAGATAATTTTTTTAAAATATTGGATAGTCTTTTCAAGACCTTGTTCTAAATCAATTTTTGGAGAGAAATTAATAAGATTTTTAGCTCTTTCTATTACTGGCTTGCGCTGCATTGGGTCGTTTTGCGGCAAAGTTGAATAAATAATTTTTGATTTGGAATTAGTAAGTTTTAAAACTTTTTCAGCTAATTCTAAAATTGTAAACTCTTCAGGATTTCCCAAATTAATTGGTCCTATTTCATCACTTTTTAAATTCATAAAATTAGCGATTCCCTCCACCAAATCATCAACGAAACAAAAAGATCTGGTTTGGTCTCCTTTACCGTAAACAGTAAGATCTTCACCTCTTAAAGCCTGCACAATAAAGTTAGAAACTACACGACCATCATCAATCGACATTCTTGGTCCGTAAGTATTAAAAATACGAATGATTTTTATTTCTACGCCATATTGTTTATGATAATCAAAAAATAAATTTTCTGCCACTCTTTTGCCTTCATCGTAGCAAGAACGAGCACCCATAGTGTTAACATTGCCCCAATATTCTTCTTTTTGAGGATGAACTAAAGGATCGCCATAAATTTCCGAGGTAGAAGCTTGAATAATTTTTGCCTTCACATTTCGCGCCAATTCCAACATATTAATCGCACCCATCACACAAGTTTTTGTAGTGTGAACTGGATTATGTTGATAATGTACAGGAGAAGCTGGGCAGGCAAAATTATAAATTTCATCAACCTCTAAATGTATTGGTTGCGTGATATCATGACGAATTGTCTCAAATCTTGAATTTGCCAAAAGATGCTCAATATTTCTCTTATTTCCAGAAAAATAATTATCTAACGAGATCACCTCATTGCCTTCTTTCAAAAGTTTTTCGCATAAAAAAGAGCCAAGAAAGCCAGCTCCCCCTGTTACAAGAATTCGTTTCATAATTTTAATATTAAATAGGAATATATATAACCACTCTCAAGCCACCAAGCAAACTATCAGAAAGTCTTATTCTACCACCGTGAGAAGTAATGGCGTCCATTGCAATTGCTAAACCAAGACCAGAGCCACCAGAAGGCGTTTTTTTATCAAGATTGCGCGAATTGTCAATGCGGTAAAACGGTTTGAAGACATTGCTGCGCTCACTTTCTGGAATTCCAGGACCATTATCATCAATTACTATGATCAGATTATTTTTACTTTCTGAAATTGATAACTCAACTTTATCTCCGTAATTAAAGGCGTTATCAACCAAATTCACCAAAGCTCTTTTTAAAGCCAATTTTTTTACAGGAACTTTTAAATCATCATTAACATCAATTTCATAGCTAATTTTCTTATCCATTTTAGCATAATAACCTACAATCCTTTCTTGCAAAAAATCTTTAATTTTTACTAAATGACTTTTTTCTTTTTCATCGCCACGCACAAATTCTAAATACTCATCAACCAATTTTTCCATATCGGAAATATCATATTTTAATTCAGAAACTTCACTAGATTCACCCATCATTTCCAACTGCAATTTCATTCTGGTAAGCGGAGTTCTTAAATCGTGAGAAACGGCAGAAAGCATATCAGTTCTTTGAGTAATTTGCCTAATAATTCTTTCTTTCATTTTTATAAAAGAAATTGCTACTGACCTAATTTCTCTTGAGCCAGTTGGTTTAAAGTTTGGTACATCTTGTCCGCGACCAAATTTTTCAGCAGCAAAGCTTAAATAACGAATAGATTTGATCTGATTTTTTAAGAAAATAATTGAAATTACTGAAGTGATCAAGGCAGTTAAAAGTATCCAAAATGTAAAAATTCTGGCACTTGAGCTGGTAATTCTTTTTACAGGAACATCGTAAGCAATCAAACCTCTTCTGGTTTGAACTTTTACTATAATAAAATCGTCATCGTCAGGATTTTCAAAAATTTCATAAGGAGTAAGCTTATAACTCTCAAGCTCTGATTTAAAGCGATTGTAAGGATCTATTAATGGAAATAAATTGATATATTTATAAAACCAATTGGCCTGCCATTTGCTATCAGCTATTTTAGATTTTTTTCTAGCGAATCTTTTTTCGAAAGAGAATTTAAGATCAACATTTTTAGTAAAATCTTCCAAAAGAACTGCATAATTTGGCTTATTAATTGACTTCTTCACAAATACCATTTCAGACACAACGCTACGAGCCATATGTTTACTAACCACATCAAGATGCGCATAATAGAAAACATAGATAGAGACAATTTGTACAATCAAAGTTGGAACAACGATGATTAGCAAAAATCTTCCATACAATGATCGTGGGATGAATTTTTTAAATCTCATCAAATAAATGAAATGTTATTTTGGGTCTGTTGCAAATTCTATCATTGAAGAGACTTGCTTTTCACAGTATATTAGATATATTTCGCCAACTCTTAGCTAAAATAGCAGATTAAAATTAGATCAAAAATGACAAGCAAAATCTCAAGCAAAATCTCAGCACAGAATATCAATTTATTTTATGGTCAAAAACAAGCTTTATTTGACATTAATCTAGATTTCGAAGAAGGCGGAGTTACTGCCTTAATAGGACCTTCTGGATGTGGAAAATCTTCGTTTTTGCGCTGTATAAATCGTATGAATGATACAATTTTAGGCTGCAAAATAGAGGGTAAAATCAAAATTGATGATGCCGATATTTACCGCAAAGATTTAGATTTGGTATTGCTGCGCGCCTCTGTTGGCATGGTGTTTCAGAAGCCAAATCCATTTCCTAAATCAATCTATGAAAATGTGGCTTATGGTCCAAGAATTCACGGACTGTTTAATAATAAAAAAGAATTAGATGAAATTGTTGAAAATGGCTTGATTAAAGCTGGTCTTTGGAAAGAGGTGAAAGATCGCTTAAACGATCAAGCCACCGCCCTTTCTGGTGGACAACAACAAAGATTATGTATTGCCCGCACCATTGCAGTTGAGCCAGAAATTATCCTAATGGACGAACCTTGCTCTGCACTTGATCCAATTGCCACGGCAATAATTGAAGAATTAATTGATGAATTAAAAAGTAATTTCACAATTATCATTGTTACACATTCCATGCAACAAGCTGCTCGCGTCTCAAACAAAACTGCTTTTTTCAATATGGGAAAAGTTGTTGAATATGATACGACTGACAAAATTTTTACCAATCCAACTAATCAAAAAACTCAAGATTACATTACTGGAAGATTCGGTTAAGCAGTAAACAAAATGATGCATTCCTGTCGCCCCCTTGTCAATGAACGCGAGGTTGGGAATCCAGTTCGTGATTTTAATTCTGGATTCCCCACCACCGCGGGCAGTGACAAGAGGAGCAAAAACTTTACACAACCATCAATTCAAAAAATGTTCGGATTTTCTTTAGCAGAATTATTAATAGTTTGTTTAGTGACTCTAATCTTCATCAAGCCTCAAGATTTACCAGAAATTGCTCATTTCGTTGGTAAAATTTTCTTTCGTGGCAAAAGAATGTTTGATGATCTAAAAAAACAATTTAAAGAAGTTGAAAAAGATATAGGTTTTGAAGAAATAAAGCATGAACTTCATCGCGGAATTGCTGAAGAAAAAGCCAAATTAACTGAATATGAAACCACGGTTATTGTTGATATTAACGGCAATGAACATGTAGTTCAAAACATTCACGAAATCCGATCAGACCTTACAAAAGAAGAAATGGCGGAAGAAGTTAAAAAACTTAATGAAGAAAATTTAGCTAGAAAATCACAGAATAACTCTTAATCCAGATCAAATACCAAGCCAAAAGATAAATATTTTCGTACTTGGTTAGTGCTTCCCCTACTAGTATCATTACCAAATCTTCTCTGCTCATAAATATGATTTAAAGCGAGAGAAACTTTTTTACTAATTTTATATTTTAAAGTAGTTCGAAAATCATTATCTACGCTTTCGTGATCTATGAAGAAATATCCTCTATGAGTAAAAGTAGTATTTTTGGTAAGATTAAAATTTAATCTGATTGAAGGCAGCAAAAATATCTTCGATCCATAGGCTTTAACATCAGTATAACCAATACTAGTATCAAACTCCACCCGATCATCAAATAAGATTCTTCCAAGCCCTACCGCGCTGCGTAAATCATAATAATAATCTGACAGATCATCATAATTAACGCGACCATACAAGGTGGCGTAATTCTTACTTTGAGCAATCATAAATTTATTAGACAAAGTAGCATCATAACGCTCTGATTTTTTTACTAAATAATTCTTTCCTACTGATGCGCTTAAATTTGCGTAATTAGACTCTTGAAAGAAATAAAATTCATGCATTTGTCTATTGCTACGATAATAATAGCGAGAATCTATGTGATATTCTTTGGAATTTTGATCAGAATCATAATTGCCAGAAAGCAAAAGTGACTGGATTAGCATATTAGTATTGTAGAATTTTCTAGCTTTAGAAGAGACAATTTTTTCTCGATCTGATTCTCTATCTATGTTTATCGCGTGAGCTTTGGAAAGGGACAAAAGAAAAAACGCCACAATGAAACAGCAAAACTTAAAAAAGAAGTGGTGACTCATTTTATAACCTAAAACAGAACTTAATATTATTTCGAGCTATGGATTCCCGCCTACGCGAGAATGACAAAGTAAAACTGTAATAACAAATCACACCCAATGCTGGTGGGGCTTTGCATGCACAACCTTGAGTTTGCTAAAATTTTAAATTTTTCAACTTTTATAATTTTAATAAACATCGAGAGTGAAAAATAACTAAATAAAACTATGGCTGTAAAGCTTTGCCAGAATTTGTATCTTGATTTACCGCATCTGGTGTGAAATCATTTGTTGCTGGATTTTCTGATGGATTCGCAGCTTCAGTTTGCACTCCATTTTCGTCAATTACATCAATTGCAGCACCATTCTCATTGGTAAGATCTGGCAACTCAACTTCTTCTTCTTTTGTTTCAAATAACCAACCAGCATGTCCTTTTACTGAATCAGAATATTTCACCCCTATAAAAAAGGAAAATATCAATAAAGTTATTACTACTATTGCTTCAGCCACTTTTGTCATGTTTATATTTTTTATTTAATATTGATTTAAAATTAATTTTGAATGCAACTTGGTATTAGACAAGCATTGAAATTGGATGTTCAATGTATCTTCGCAAAGCTTTCAAAAATTCTGCCCCAACTGCACCATCAACTGATCTATGATCAGAAGATAAAGTAACATTCATCATATTAGCAACTTTTATTTGACCATGTTCTACAACTGGTTTTTCAACAGCTCTGGCAACAGCCAAAATACAGCTTTGTGGCGGATTTACAATCGCTGCAAAATTATCAATTCCAAACATTCCTAAATTAGAAATACTGAAAGATCCACCTTGGAATTCTTCTGGCTGCAACTTTCCTTCTCTGGCTTTTTTAACCAATTGTTTTACTTCCACAGAAATTGCCGGAATGGTTTTTTGATCAGCATTTTTAATAATTGGCGTAATCAAGCCACCGTCAATTGCCACGGCAACTGAAATGTCAACATTATTGTAAATTAAAATTGCATCATCAGTCCAAGAGCTATTAGCTTCTGGAACTTTATTTAAAGCCATTGCCACTGCTTTAATAATCATGTCATTAACCGAAACTTTGTAAGCAGCATTGCCACTTGCATCATGATCAGCAGCTTCGTTAATAGCAGCTCTAACTTCTAACAATTTATCAATTTTAAATTCGCAAGAAAGATAAAAATGTGGAACTGTTTGCTTAGATTCCAACAATCTTTTAGCTATTACTTTTCTGATATTGCCATTTTTTACAGCTCTAAATTCTTGAGAATTTCTTCTAACAATTCCTGATTTTACACCACCTGAATTCGCAAATTTAAGCACATCATCTTTAATGATTCTACCATGAGGCCCCGTGCCTGATAAAGAGGCTAAATTAACATTATTTTCTTTAGCAATTCTTTTAGCAAGTGGACTGGCTTTAATGTTTAAAGAATCTTGAAATGAAGGTGTGGCAGCAGAAGAAACTGTTGCAGGCACATTAGAAGAGTCAGATTTTTCTTCTTTCTTTGGCTCAACTTTTGCTGGAGCAGCCCTTACGACAGATTTAGACTGATAGTTTTCAAGAGCTTTTTTATCTTCACCATCTTCTAAAATCAAAGCTAGACAAGCATTTACAGCAACATTTTCAGTTCCATCTTGAACTAAAATTTTACCCAAAGTTCCTTCATCAACCGCTTCAACTTCCATGGTTGCTTTGTCGGTTTCTATTTCCGCAATCACATCACCTGATTTAATTTTATCGCCTTCTTTTTTTAACCATTTGGCAAGATTACCCTCTTTCATGGTTGGCGAAAGGGCGGGCATGAGAATTTCTATTGGCATATTTTATATTTTGGGAATAAATTTTAGAAGATGGAGGGCAAATTAACCGCCTTGGTAGAAAAGTAAATTATTTTCTTGTGTCAAAAGCATCTCTAAAAGCCTCTCCAATAAAAACCAACAGTGACAAAATTACTGTAACCACAATAAAGCCGCTTAAACCAAGCCAATAGGCTGTTAGATTATTTTTTCCTTGCGCCAATAATTCACCTAAAGAAGGCGATCCAATTGGCATTCCAAGCCCAAGGAAATCAAGCGAGGTCAGTGTAACAATTGAGCCGCTAAGAATGAAGGGAATATTGGCGATGATGATTGGTGAAGCATTTGGCAAAATATGACGAAAAATTATTCGCATGTTTGAAGCCCCCATAGCTTTACTGGCCTGCACAAATTCAAAATTTCTTAAACGCAAAAATTCGGCGCGCACAAAAGAAACCAAAGACATCCAGCTAAATAATAACATCAATAATAACAAAATAAAAAAGCTTGGTTCTAAAATTGAAGATAAAATTATTAGTAAAAATAAAGTTGGCATACTTGACCAAATCTCCATGAATCGCTGCAAAGCAAGATCAAGCAAGCCCCCGAAATAACCTTGAATTGCCCCCATAAAAATTCCAATCACTACCGTAAAAAATGTTAGAATTAACCCAAAAAATAATGAAATTCTGACACCATAAATTATTCGTGCCAAAACATCACGACCACTATCATCAGTTCCTAAAAGATTTTGTAAGCTTGGCTTGGAAGGGGCAGGAGTTTTAACTTGGTAGTTAATGGTATCGTAAGAAAAGGGAATTGGTGCAAAAATCATCCAGCCTTCTCTTCTGATTAACTCTTGCACTGCCTTGTCACGGTAATCTGCCTCAGTTTCAAAAACTCCACCAAAGTTAGCTTCAGAATAAGACTTAAAAGCTGGAAAATAAACTTTGTCTTCAAAGCCAACCATCAAAGGCTTGTCATTGGCAATAATTTCAGCAAAAAGCGTCAAACAAAAAAGAGCAACAAAAATCAAAAGTGAAAAATAACCACGACGATTTTTTTTTAATTTATTGAGAAAATTTTTAAACATTAAAACTGCTGAAAAATTAGTTAAAAATTAGAATAATATTAGACACTGTTAGCTAATTATTTTTATCCCATATTTAGCCCTGCTTTTGCTTATTTTTTGACAAAATTATTCAAAATATATCCAAATATTTATCATAATTTTGTCAAAAAAGCGCTAAAAACATGTCAAAATCTGTGCTAAAAATAATTAGCTAACAGTGTCTAATAATGAGGTTAGGGGTGGCAGATCATGC